>RCNQ01000240.1 GCA_003731675.1 Bacteroidetes/Chlorobi group bacterium ChocPot_Mid | reverse complement strand
ATTCCCTGAAATCATGATTCCACTTGTTGGTCACGTTCAAGAATTAAAGGAACAAGAAGTAATAGTAAGAAATGTCGCTGAAGAAGTAATGAAATCATCTGGTATTAAATTCAAATACCTAGTCGGAACAATGATTGAAATTCCTCGTGGAGCGATAACTGCAGACGAAATCGCTTCTGTCGCTGAATTCTTCTCATTCGGTACTAATGACCTTACACAAACTGCACTTGGTGTCAGTCGTGATGATGCAGGTCGTTTCTTACCTGAATACGTAAGAAGAGAAATTTATCAGCAAGACCCATTTGTGTCAATTGACCAAAAAGGTGTTGGATTCTTAATGAAGCATGCTGTTGAATACGGAAGAAAAACAAGACCAGAAATCAAGTTAGGTATTTGCGGAGAGCATGGTGGTGACCCTGCATCTGTTGAATTCTGTCACAACATTGGTTTGAACTATGTTTCTTGTTCACCTTTCAGAGTCCCAATTGCAAGATTAGCTGCTGCAAGAGCCGCAATTAAAGACGGGAGCTTTCAGAAAAAAGTAAAAAAGGTTAAAACAAGTAAAAAATAACAGCTTATATATAAGTTCCGTTGGTTTTCAAAATCAACGGAACTTTTTTTTATTCAATTAAATCCCCTGTATTATCTCAAAAAAAAATGATTTTAAAATGAATATTGATGAGCCATATCAAAACCACTCCAACTTCAATTATTCTCATAAGGGTTATGCTTATAAATCCATAATAAAAATTATTATATTATATTTGTTTGGTGGTCTGTGTTTATCTATCATTCAATTTACTTTTTTAAAATCAGATTCAGAACAAATTTTTAGTATTTATTCACAAGGTATTTTACAGATTTTACTCCTCCTTTTACCGACACTTTTTTTTGCAAGAAGAGCATTATTACCAACAAGTGTATTATTTAGAAAAAAAACATCTGTTAATTCAATTCAGATTTCTGCAGGGATAATAGGCATACTTGCTTTTCAGCTTTTTGCAACTGGTTACACTGTTTTACAGGAAAAAATTATTCCTGATTTTTTATTTCAATATTACAAGGAAATCGAAGAAACAATCGAAAATATGTATATTAAATTACTTGGTGGTTCAGGATTCTCAGATTTAGCCCGAGCATTATTAATCGGTTCTCTTATTCCTGCTATTTCGGAAGAGACTTTATTCAGAGGATTTTTACAATCATCACTCGAGCAAGATTATAAACCACACAAAGCAATTATCATTACAGCTCTAATCTTTTCAATTCTTCACCTTAACCCGACAGGATTAATACCACTGATATTTATCGGATTATTTCTTGGCTTTGTAGCTTGGTCCACAAACAATCTGATATTACCAATGATTATACATTTTGTAAATAACACTTTTGCAATCATTATAATCTTTAGTCCCCAATTAACAACAATTGAGAATCAAATTTCTGATGTATCATTATTCACAGGTATTTTATTATTGGCTTTCGGTTTGATTGTATTGTTAATTTCTTGCTTTATTATATTCTTTGAGTCAAAATTTAAAAAAATTGCATCAATTTAACATTAAATCCTGTTTGTGAACAATAATTAATTGATTTTAATAATAAATAATATTAATTTTACTTAATTCAACTATTATTAATTATTTGGAGTAAGAGTAATGAAAAGAATATTTACACTTTTAGCATTGTTGATTGCTGTATCAAATTTAAGCTTCTCTGAACCAATCAAACGGGTTTTGTTCGAACAACATACCGGAACATGGTGTGGATGGTGTGTCGATGGGACATATAAATTAGAGCAAATCCTTCAAGCTCATCCCGATGTCGTCATACCTGTTAAATTACATAACGGTGCAAGCGACAAGATGTCATTACCAGTGCAATTAGAAATTGCTAATGGATTGACAATACCAGGTTATCCAGCAGGATGCATTGACAGAACAAAATTTGGAGGGACATATTTCCCTGACAGAATCGTCTCATCCTCAGATTACTCACTTAATGCATGGATGCCCTTGGTAGAAGAAAGATTAAATCAAGCTCCTAAACTTGATATTTCTGCTTTGCTTTCTTATGATGAAGAAACCAGAAATATGAAAATTACTGTTACTGTTACCATGCTCGAAACTGTAAGCGGTAATTTAAAATTTAATGCATATATCATTGAAGATAGTGTAAAAGGAAGCGGTTCAGGATGGGACCAGGCAAATTATCTCTCAGGAAGAGCTGGATGGGAATTTAGTCCTTACTACAATTTACCTAATCCTGTCCCGAATTATTACCACAGGCATGTCGTCAGAGATTTGCTCGGTGGTGCTTGGGGTGTAACCGGTGAATTTACAAATCCTGCAGAGGCAAATGAAGTATTTGTTCATGAATTTAATAAAGTGCTTGATGCAAGTTGGAATTTGGACAAAATTGAAGTTGTTGCTTTTGTTACAGAAGATGTAAGTAAAGAAGTTATGAATGTCTGCTACGGTAGCAGTAAACCTCCTACTCCACCTGTTATGGAACTTACTGTATCAGGTCCTGATGTAGGTGTTCTAAATGATGGTGATACTTATGTTAGACAATTTAATATTAAAAATATATCTGAAACTGAACAAAATTTCCAGGCGACAATGAGTGTTTCACCTTCTACCCCTACTGATTGGCTAGCAGAGTTACCCAAATCCGAAGTAACAGTCGCTCCGGGTGAAACAGAATCTCTAATTGTCAGGTTAACCAGTGGTCCTACTGTTGGGTTATCAGAAGTAAAAATTACTATTGCTTCATTGACAGAACCATCTGCTCCAAAAACTTCAGGTAGTATGATTGGAATCTCAAAAAATATTGAAAACTTTGAAGTGATTAATAAGTCTGAGGAAGCAAATACTTTACTACCATATAAATCCGATGAAAAATTTTACTTCAATATTGCTTCAAAAGATTTCAGTAAACTATATGACAAACTTCCAAATATTAATTCAGTTATCTGGAACTTAGGTGATGCTGACGTTTTAGGACAAACAGACGTTAATGCTATATCTGGATTAATTAGCAAAGGAACAAATATTGCCCTTTACGGTTATAAAGTTTTATCATCATTACAAAATGGTGCATACTTGGATGATTTAGGACTTCAATATTATGGCTATTGTCAGGAAGGTTATGTTGATGGGTACAATAATTATGTTACTTGGCTAAAAGGCTGTCAGGGCGACCCTCTCACTGGTTCAATGGCTGATAAAATCCTCTACCTTGAAAGAAAAACTAAAGAAATTTATGTCTGCAAAATTACTGACGTAAATAACACTCATCCTGTGCTTGTATTCAAAAATGACCAGACTGTTTATACAGGAGGGACAAATACAGAAAATTCTCTTTGGGACCATACTATTTGTGGTTTCAGAATAGATAAGGGTAACTCTAAAATTGTCATTATCGGAATTAATCCACTCGGACTAATGGTAGAAACATATCGTGATAATTTGATTAATAAACCACTCGAATGGTTCGAAGGAGCAATTGATGTCAAAGACAATTGGTTTGGAACATCACTATCCATTACCCCTAACCCAGTTGATGATTTTCTAAATATTGAACTGTATCCAGAAAAAACCGATTATTATAATATATCATTATATAACAATCTTGGACAGCAAATCAGAAATATATATAATGGAGATTTGAATCCCTCAAATCATCTAATAAAATATAATGTCTCTGATATTCCTAACGGCATATATCATCTAGTTTTGAAGACAAATAATAATTTGCAAACTGAACAAGTAAGAATAATAAGATAATTTAATATTTTACAATTAAAATTCGGGCAACATTACAATTTCGTAGTGTTGCCTATTTATTTTTTGGGTGAACAATTTATCTTGGGTGGAATTTTCATCATCATATCTTCGACTTCACGTTTTCTGAACACTGGATTTGATTTGAATTTTACTGCGTTGATGACATTATCAAAACTTATTGAACGCACAATATAATTTGTTTTATGTCTTTCATAATCTATCAGACTCTCAACAAAAATATTTTTTAATCCTTCATTCACGAGTAACGAGAATAAAGCTTGTGCTTCAGATTGATTAAATGTGTTAAATAATTCAACGTAACAGCTATCAAGGTCAATACCCTTATTTTGCGATTCACCTGTTAATGGTTTATATCCAGAATGTAATATTTTACTTTGATAAGTGGATGGGATTTCATAAGATTTCTTAAAACTGAAAATAAAATCTCCTTTATCCAGCTTTGAATTCCTTATTTTCCCATATTGCGGATGTTGAGTATCATAAGAGTAAAAACTGACCATTTTATAAAGATACGCTCCCAGTTCTGATGCACTGATAAGTGAATCCTTATTCGCATCGGCATCACCTTCGATTGCATTAACAAATTGTTCTCTAAAGATACTTTGGTCAGGTACAGTTTCATTGGCACTCCCCGAAGATATAAATTGTCTGACGGGTTCATTCACTTTTTCTGTTAAAGGTTCATATATTGAACGGGTAATCTGAAAAACACTACCCGAAAAACACGCATCAAATAAAAATAAAGCATGCTTGGCATCAATCATCCTTGCAAATATTTCAAATTCCATCATCGGTAACGCCTTTGTCAAAAAACCTTCTTTGTCAATGTTTGGGTCAGGTGCATCGACAGGAACGAAGTACCCCATCTCTTCTCCGTAAGACTTTTTTATTGTATAATCATGACCGGCAAAGTAAAACAGCAAACGGTTTTTTTCATTTAAACCGTATTTGTTGATAAAATCAATTATAGCAAATTTTAGCTCGTTGCTATTCAAATTTTCAAAAAAGTGAACTGTAAAACCCTGATTTTCCAAAACATTCTTAATTATATCAACATCCTTCTTTACTCCGGGAAGTTCACGCCATCCGTTAGCGTATTTACTCAATCCGATTATCAGTGCATAACTGTTTTCGTACAACTTGATATTGTTCCCATTGACATTGACTTCAAAAGATTCTGAATGAACAAAGTTAGAGCTGATTATTCCTAATAATATAATAATTAATAACAGAGTTTTTAGGTTTTTCATAATAACCCAATAGAATTTATCTTAAAAAATATTCTTTTCAGTAAATTAAAGATCCTAAACGACACTAATTTAAAACTTTAATATGATTTATACAAATAAAATTAATAACTTACCCAAATATAGTAAATTTGAAACAATTTTTTATTTTTCATATAAATTATTAATTTAACAAGTATTATTTTTCAAACTTAAAGGAAACTTATATGAAAAACACAAAAATCATTCCTCACATCTATGGTTACGCTGTTTGTCTCACAGCGATAATTGTATTCCTAATAAGTATCAGTCAAATCATTTTCGCTGTCATTAATTTGAGCGACCCTTTACATTCAGGATGGCAAAGCAATGATTCTCCAAGTTTAGCTTCATTCGAGAATTACAAAACTGATATTTTAAATTCTTGTAAAAATAAATCAGATTTATCTGATAAATACATACCTGATGATGCTACACTAAGAAAAATGTACACGGCAGCTGTAAATAACAAAATATCTTATGAAAATCACAGAAATACAAGTGATTTGTTAGTTGGAATTATCTTAATTATTATTTCAATCTTTTTATTCATTTACCATTGGAAATGGATGAAAAAAATTTCGAAAAAATAGTTTAATATGCATTCCATTATTAAATTCAAAGAAAAAAGCTCAGCAAATAATCATCACTGAGCTTTAAAGTAATTTTTTCAAATACATTTATTCATGTTTAATCTTCTGAACCAAATTTTCATAAGACTGTTTCACACTTCTGTCTGTAACCAAATAATTATCTATCATTTGACAAGAATGTAAAACTGTTGAGTGGTCACGATTCCCAAAATGTGAACCAATAGTTTTTAGTGACAATTGAGTAAATTGTTTTGTCAAATACATCGCCATCTGTCTGGCAAGAGCAACTTCGTGCTTACGAGTCTTGGAAACAATCAACTCCTCTGGGACCTTGAAATACTTTGATACCATCTCTTTAATATCATCAACTGTTAACTGTTTTGGCTCAAAGTTAGTTATTCCAAATACCACTTCCTTAGCCAAATCCAAATTCATTTCTCTGTTATCGAAAGTATATTTTGCTATTAACCTTACAAGAGTACCCTCCAGTTCACGAACATTATTTTTTACATGCCTTGCTATATAATCAACTATTTCTGGTGGCAGTTCAATTCCTTCGTCTTCACTTTTTTTCTTAAGTATTGCCATACGCATCTCATAATCCGGAGGTTGAATATCAGCAATTAATCCCCAATGAAATCTGGAAAGAAGTCTCTCATCTACATCCACAAGTTCTTTTGGTGGTTTATCGCTTGTTAGTACCAATTGTTTACCAGCTTGATGTAAAGCATTGAATGTATGGAAAAAATTATCCTGTGTTTTTTCCTTACCTGAGAAAAATTGTATATCCTCTACTATTAAAACATCAATACTACGATAAAAATTTGTAAATTCATTTTGTTTATTATTCTGTATTGAATTCACAAATTCCATTGTAAATCTTTCGCTGGTTGTATAAAGCACCCTCAAATTTTTATACCTCCTGACAATAGCATTTCCAAGTGCCTGAACAAGATGAGTTTTCCCTAACCCGGTTTCACTGTAAAGTACTAAAGGATTATACCTTGTCGTTCCGGGGTTTTTGCAGACAGCCAAAGCCGCCGAACTCGCCAGCTGATTGCTCTCTCCTTTGACAAAATTGTCAAAGGTGTACCGGGGATTCAGGTACGTAGGAAACGACTCCGGTAGACTTGGCATATCTGCAAAGGGCAACTGTATCTGATTTGATGCCGGTGGGTATTTGAATGCAGGTACTTTTATCATTCTACTATGTAAATTGTCGCTGTTTTCATCAACAACAACCTGATATTGTAACTTTGCATTCTCACCCAAAACCTGAAAAATAGTTTTCTGTAATAACGGATAAAAATGTTCTTCAATCCATTCACAAAAGAATTGACTCGGAACTTTAACTGTCAGTTTATTATCCGTATATTTCAGTGCAGTAATAGGTTCAAACCAAGTTTTAAAAACCTGCGTATTTACATTATCCTTTATTATTTGCAGGCACTTATTCCAATATGAATGAGCGACTTGGTCCTCATTGCTATTTAAAATTTGTTTGACATTTTCTTTCTCTGTTACGTCTTGAGAAAACAATACTTCAGCATCCAAATTTTGCTTAGACACACAAACCTCACTATTTATATAATTTATTATTACCTTGTTAATTAATTTTTTGACAATACCACCTCATAAAGGTGATTTATGTCTATTAAATGAAAATTGAACCCAAAATTATTACTATATTTTTCTAGTAAAAAATACTATGTAATTAAACAAAACATCAATTCATTTTTTAATGTCAATTTGAGATTTTTTTTTATATCTCACAAGAAAAAAATTTTTTTTTTTATTTAAATTTGGTTTGGAATTTTCAAACTTGCTTAGTTTAAATAAGTTATGAGTTCGAATATCCAGCAATATTACTTATCACCATTTTATCAACATCTTAACTTTTTATAAATAAAAAAGATAGCTTATATCTCAATTTAATAACTCTCTGTTAAGAATTTGTTAATATCTCGCAAAGCCACGTTTATTCACGCTTTGCAAGAATTCAATTTTCTCTGAATTTTTGATTTTTTTATCGTGCCAAATTTTACACTTCAAAATATTTTTTTAAAATATTAATTTATTTTTACAATCTTAGCATTAATCTTTCGATTATATATTAAATTAAGTTTTATTACTAATGTAATTTGATGAGATTAAGAAAAATTCAATATATTATCATTTTCTTTTTGATAAATTTATTTGCTACTCAAATAAATTTGGCACAATGGAAACAAATAACAACAATACCATCACCTTATAGCAATATTTATTGGTTGGATGTTTTTTTTCTT
This sequence comes from Bacteroidetes/Chlorobi group bacterium ChocPot_Mid, assembly GCA_003731675.1. GTDB lineage: Bacteria > Bacteroidota > Ignavibacteria > Kapaibacteriales > UBA2268 > ChocPot-Mid. Next base: position 1,765 of record RCNQ01000240.1, on the reverse strand, counting down.
AATCAGAAACCCGATTTTGGATGGATCTGTGGTTATGGTGGTCAAGTCATAAGAACTACAGATGGCGGTTTAACATGGTCTGGTACAAAAATAATGAGTGCCAAAATTGATTCCTTTAATATTGGAGGTATCATAGTATATGATACAACTTATACACAAGCTGTAAATCAATTAGAAAGCATACATTTTGCAAATGAATTTATCGGTTACACTTCTGGTGAGGGAATGGTTTTCAAATCAACCGATGGTGGAGCAACATGGAAAAGTGTCATTGATTCAATCAATTATAAAGGGGATGTCTGGGGTGTATTCTTTGCTACTCCTGATACAGGGGTTGCAATTGGTGGCGGATGTGACGGAAGACAATATTTCAGAAGAACAACCAATGGTGGACAATCTTGGAGCACCTTTCTTGGAGACCAACCCAATTCAAGTTTAGCAGATGCTATTCTTGAAAGTCCAGATGGCATTGGTTATGCTTCAAGCAGTGGGTTTATATGGAAGACAACTAATGGTGGTAAGACCTGGTATGTTTTTTCAAAATCAGGAGATGAAGATTGGCAGGAAGAAATAACTTATCAAGGAAATACTTTTTTGGTCCCGTTTTCCAAAGGTTGTTACGGAGGTGGAAATAGTGGTGGTTGGAGAATTACAACAAATGCAGGAAAATCATGGAAAGAATTTACAAATGACGCAACAATGTTTGGTGCATATTTGCTCGATGAGAAAAAGGGTTGGGTTTGTGGGCAAAGTCAACAGGTCTTCTATACTTCTGATGCAGGTAAAACCTGGGAACTAAGGAATTGTGGCATTAGAAAGAATATCCCTCTTGATGATATATGGTTTGTTAATGACACATTAGGTTGGGTCGTAGGACAAGGAGTTTATAAATTTCATTTATACGACACTATTTATCCAAAAATTCTCAGCGATTATCCTTTGTTTTTTTGCGAAGGCGATAGCATAGAACTTTATTGTAATAATGATTACAATTATTATCGTTGGTCTAACGGTGACACAACAAAAAGTACTATTATTCGTAAACCCGGAACATACTCCTTAATTGCATTTAATCACGAATGCGATTATGTAATCAAAGACTCTTTAGAAATAAAAATATTCCCAGAAACAAAATTTGATATTTTAACCAATAAAAAACCTGAATTCTGCCAGGGAGATTCACTTAAACTATGGATTAATACTAAATATTTGGATATTCTTTGGTCAACAGGACAAAAAACCGACAGCATATACGTAAAAGATTCAGGTACATATACAGTTACCATTGTGGACACTAACGGTTGTAGTTATTCAAAATCAATAGATGTTATAATGCATTATCTTCCTGATGCTAAAATACAATCTTCAGGTAAACTGGAATTTTGCGAGGGCGATTCAGTAATATTACAAACTACCGAAAATTACACTTCATACAGATGGTCAAAAACTTCTAATCCTGATAGCATTATTAGTAAAAAAAGAAAAATAACTGTATTTAATACAGGTACATATTTTGTAATTGTTGAAAATGAATTTGGTTGTCTTGATACTTCTGCAACAATCTTTGTTAATGTTCTTGACTTGTCAAATCGCCTTGAAATATTTTCGGATAAAAAACCCAAAACAATAGATTTTGACTCCTTAGGTTTAACAAAAATGAAATGCGAATATTTATACATCCATAACACTTCAGATGAGATTGTCACGCTGGTTGATATACTATTAGCAAATAACATTGAATTCTCAATACCACAGAAACAAATAC
>RCNQ01000239.1 GCA_003731675.1 Bacteroidetes/Chlorobi group bacterium ChocPot_Mid | reverse complement strand
ATAAATACAATCATACCCAAGACCAGATGCAACAGTTCTTTTTGTCCGGTCTCGGTGATTTCCTGATAGCGAAAGGCTCACATGGAAGTGCTGGTGTTTTCTTTGGCTTTTTCTTTGTGCTGGTTTCCGAAATGATGATTTCATTTGCAATGCTCTCGAAAGAGGTGTTCAGCAGATTGACGGGATTAATCGGAATTTTGGGAACACTCCTGATGCTGATTTATATATTTCTGGTTACTTTCGTCCCGGGAATAAATCAAGTTGCTATGATACTTTCATTGCCCGGTGGCTTATTGCTTATGGCGTGGATGATAATTTTTGCTATTAGATTGTTCAAGATTTGATACTCTCAATCAATCTGAATATAAATTTATAAGGACAATAATATGAAAACCACTCAAATTCGACTTATCCCCATTGTCTTTGGGTATCAGAGTAAATACCGACGGGTGGTTTTAGACTTTTTTTTATCATTCTGTGTACTGAAAATTGCTACTTTATATTAAAACTAATTAATATACGAGCTCATCCTTCGACATGCTCATCCTTCGACGAACTCATCCTTCGACATGCTCATCCTTCGACATGCTCAGGATGACTGATAGCGACGAGCTCATCCTTCGACAAGCTCAGGATGACTGATAGTAAAAACTACTACAAAAAAAATGTTTTTTTATTTACAGTACAAATTTTTATAAAGTCTTAATTTTATACAAAGAAAGTTTAGTTTTTTTGAAACCTTTTTAAGGTTTTTGTGTTTATACTTAATAAACTTGTGTAATATTGGATTTTTTATGAAATATATATTGAAAATAGTTTTAGTACTACTACTTATTATAAATTTTACAGAGCTAAAGTCTGAAGACTTTTTTGCAAAAAATAATTTCTTGTTAGGTGAAAATGATTCTCTGCCAAAAGATATACCACCAATTCTTTTTCACAAAATTAAAGAGATGTCTCCAGGGTATTTTTTCCTGACTACAAGCCCCGATACGGCTTACGGCAATGAATTTGCAAATTATAATTTAATCATTGACAAAGACGGTAAAATTTCTGCGTATAATAAAATTGGTAACAATTTAGATGCATTCTCTTATAATCTGATGCAAAATGTTAATGGCTTGCTGTCTTACACCGAAATCAAAGGCGACAAAGCTACTTTGTTCATCACCGATACTGCTTTGACAAAAAAAGATAGTATAATTACTCAGAAAACTGTCTGGAATACTCCTTTTTTCAAGATATTAGCTAATGGTCATTATCTTATGGTCAAACACGAGCAAGAATATATTGACTTGAGCGATAAGATTTCCAACAGCGACCCTAATACTTTAGTGGTTTATAGCGATATTTACGAACTTGATAGCAAGAAAAATATAGTCTTTTATTGGAGGGCTTTAGATTATTTGAATATTGAAGACTCATATAATTCAATAAATTACAAATATTCTCCGCCACAATTTAACTTCAATCGTATCACTGGTGTTGAGCAAGATGCTACTGGCAATCTTCTTGTAAGTCACGCTAATTTATCTGAAATCAGTAAGATTAATAAGCAAACAGGTGATTTGATGTGGCGACTTGGTGGCAAAAATAATCAGTTTACATTTATTGATGAAAATGAAGAGAACTCACCCGTCTATTTTTCTTATCAAAACGACATTACACGATTAGCCAACGGTAACATCACTATGTTTGACAATGGCTTCCAGCACAAAGAACAGGTTTCAAGAGCTGTTGAGTATAACCTTGATGAAGCCAATAAAGTCTGCAAGCTTGTGTGGGAGTATAAAAGTAAACCTGGGATTTTTTCAAAGTACAACGGGTCGGTGCAAAAACAGGCAAATGGTAATACAGTAATAGGGTGGGGCAATGCTTCGCTTAAAGGGGATTTGGCAATGACAGAAGTTGACAGAGATAACAATGTTTTGCTTGAAGTGAATCTGCCTTATGGGTACAGTAGTCCAAAGATTACAAAATCTTCCTGGTCTTTCAGTTCACCGGTTGCTAAAGCATCAGCAGAAATTTTAAGAGGTAACACTTATAACTTCAACAAGGGTAACCAAATTACCTGTACAAAAATGCTTATCAAGGAGTTGGTAGAGATTTTTTATCCGATGATTTTCGTTAATAAATATAATTTTGCACCTGTCAATCCTGAATTTGAAGATACTATACCACCGATTGTTTTTCCGACGAGATTGGTTGTTACTCTCAGAGGTTTGATTTCTGTTGATGTTGAAGCAAGATTTAATACTTCATGTCTTGGCATTACCGAGCAACCTCAAAACTGGAGGGTTTACAGTAGAAAAACTCCCGGTAGCGGCGTTTTCCAACAGGTTAAAACTGTTTATGATGAAAAAACAGGTGAATTAGTAATCAATACTTCAGATTTTGGCGAATTTATCTTTGGCTTACCTCAGCAACCAGTTAAACCAAAACATACTTTATTGATTGCTCCACAAAATCAAGCAAATGTCAATCAGTCGAAACCTGTTGAATTAAGATGGAGTCCTCACGGCTATTTTAGCGATTGTCGTGTTCAGGTTGCAGAAGATTTCAACTTTAAAAAAATTATTCTTGATACTGCTGGGTTGAAATCAATTAAGTTTAATTTTAATAAAATCGAATCAGGCAAAAGCTACTACTGGCGGGTTAAATCGAATAATTCAGGTATTTCAGGAGATTGGTCTGAAATTCGGGAGTTTACATCAAAGAATGATTTTATTGATTTGACTGTTCCTGATGGTGGTCAGCGTTGGCTAAAAGATTCATTAAGAAAGATTATCCGCTGGGACTGGAATGTTGATGACAAAGTAAGAATCGAATTGCTTAAAGATGGTATGGTGTTCTCAGTTATAGCTGATTCTGCTTTTTGCCCGAACGGAGCTTATGGCTGGGTTATTCCTGACTATGTCCCTTATGATTCATCATACAAAATACGGGTTACAGGTATTAACACCAAACTTGAGACTGAGAGTCAGAATGTGTTTGCCATTGTTGACCCGCTCACAAGCGTTGTAAATGATGAACCTGACGGCAATGTAAGTCTTGGGCAGAATGCACCAAATCCTTTCAGCAACGATACAAGGATTGAATTTTCCATTCCATCACGTGGGAGAGTTTTACTGACAGTATGTAACATTTTGGGTGAAAAAATAGCTACATTAATTGACAATGAGTTATCCGCTGGTGAATATAAAGCTGATTGGAACTCAGACGGATTTCCTTCTGGTCAATACTACTATAAATTAGACTACAACGGGAAAGTTCTGACGAGAAAAATGACAATAATAAAATAATCCTTAATAATAAAATATCATAGTATTTATTATTTCAATTTAATTGATAATTTATGAGAAAAACATTTAAATATATTCTGATTGCGATTCTAACATTATTTTCTGTGATTGATTTGTCGGCAGATTTGCCTGCAAATTTTCCACCAATAACGGTAAATGTTAATAATAATCCTTCACCGGGAACTCTTTTCCTATCAACAGCAGAAATAGTATTTCCTTCTAAGTTAAGAACCGACGGACAATACGGCTCTTATATCTTAAAACTTAACGAAAAGGGAGAAGTTCTGAATTACCGTCAGGCACCAATAGGAGCGGCTGATTACAAAATGAACCCTAACGGTGTTTATTCTTATGCAAGTTGTATTAACCCCGAAATAAGTGTTGGGATTGATGTTATACATTATATAGTTGATTCGCAAGGAAACATACTCGACAGTATCCAGTGTGGAAACGGCTATATTGCTGACTTTCACGAATTCCAGATTCTTCCCAATGGTCATTACTTTATTAACGCTTGGGAATCCGTAATGATGGACCTTTCGGAAAAATATAATGCAAACCCAAGCTCAAGGGTAATCGGGACAATATACCAGGAGCTTGATGCTCAAAAGAATGTAGTCATCCAATGGCGAAGTTTAGACCAG
>RCNQ01000238.1 GCA_003731675.1 Bacteroidetes/Chlorobi group bacterium ChocPot_Mid | reverse complement strand
TAGAAGTAAATCAGCCGTTACTTTTGTTTCTTCACTCTATACTGCCTTTGCTTTTCAGTTCCCGAAACCTGATTCAACAATCTATCAACTTCTGCCATGTTACCTTTAGAAAGATTTCTTGCTTTTTCTCTAATTGCTTCAACATAATTTTCAATACTAATTTTCAATGGTAAGTCAGGTAAATTAATATCATTTTTATCATCTTTCAGAATATCAGTTATAAATTTGTTTGGTAAATCTTTTAAGCAAATTAACCCTCCTCCATATCTTCTTATAAGCCTTTGAATCCATTTTTCCAATTCCCGAACGTTACCAGGCCAATCATATTCTACCAGCTTCTCTATAATTTTATCGTCAAGTTGTAAAGCTTTAATTATACCGGAAGATTTAGAATATATGTTTGTAAAATATTTTATTAAAGCTGGTATATCTGCTCTGCGTTCCCTTAAAGGTTGAAGTTCAATTATTTCGTCGAACCTGTCTTTTAAATCCTGAACAAAAAGTGTTGAATCATTAACGTTCTTGTTAGTTGCAGCAATTATTTGAACACCTACTTTCTTTACTTTACTTGAGCCGACCTGCCTTATTTCTCCATCGTCGATTAATCTTAATAATGAGTTTTGACCTTCAAAGGGGAGATTTCCAATTTCATCAAGAAATAGCATTCTTTTATCTGCCAATTCAATTATACCTGTTTTATCTTCCTCAGCTCCGGTAAATGCTCCTTTCTTGTATCCAAAAAGTTCAGCTACAACTAATTCCTTTGGAAAAGTACCGCAGTCGAATGTCATTAGATAATCATCAATGTGCTTATGATAAATGCTCCAAATAGAATTAGCAATGACTTGTTTACCAGTTCCTCTCTCACCAAGAATCAGAACGTGTGTATTATGATTAATATCATAAATAATTTGCTCTTTGATTTCTTTTATTCGTTCTGAATCCCCAATAAGGTTCGGTAACTGCCTTTCAATTTCAATATCTTTGACTTTTTTCAGGAGGTCTTCCTTTTCTCTTGAAATAATTGTCAATTGCCTTTTTATGGCTGAAGGGGCTTTTATCTGAGGAAAGTCGTCTATTTCAAAATTCACTTCCTGAGTGTAACTACCTCTTTCCTTTGCGTATTTTTTCTCGAAGGATTGAACCAATGTAGCATTTTTTAGTATTCCTGACTGATGCAAAAGAACCCAACATGTGGTCATTGTGGGTGTGCCGGCAGTAATATTTTCAATTTTGGGCTTATCTTTGATATCTTCGTTTTCCTGTAATGATAAGATTTTTTCAAGCATTAGAGTATAGACTCAATCGAAATCAACAGGATTGCTCATCTCTACAGGAACTAATGTAACTTTAACACCGGGCTTTTCCTTTTCGATAAACGATTTATTATCGAGGGCAATAGCATTGTAGTCCGTGCTTTCAGATTTTTTCTTTGGTGTAACAAAAAGATAAACGCTGTCAATATCATCCTTATATCTCAAGAATATGGATATTACAGCACCGAAATCCGAATTCCGATTTTCGAGCTTGTCGTGGTTGCCGATGAAGGATAGGTATATCATGCATAATTCCTAATAGGTTTAAAATCTCCATTAAAATATGATTTACTAATAGCTTTTGAAAATATTTTATCGACGTCATCAGGATCCATGTAAGAAATTCTAATTCTATCGTATTTTTTGCTTGGAACGAAAGAATCAATACCCTTATTCAACATCCCGGCTAATCTATCTTTAATTAGAATAAATCTATCTTTTTCAAAAGTCTCATCCCCTTTACATATGATGATTTCTGTTTTTAAATTCCCATCCTCAATCAGATTTTTTATTTCACGATATATATCAAAAGGAGTTTTTTCATCTGAATTACTTTTTTGAGTTATAATTTTAAGTTTACAAATTGGACAAAATTCTTTTATCATTCTTCGAAATTGTTTTAATCCATCAACATAATTTACATTCCAATGCAAGAAAAGATTTCTATCCATAACAACAACTTCATCGTATTCATCACACACTGATAATATGTTTCGAAACCATTGTCTGAAAATTCTATCACCATCAGCAATATCTATAGGAGCTTGATCATCCCAATAATGATTTATTAATTGTTTATAGATACCATTCTCTTCAGGACTATTAATATTAATAGCACTAATATGATTGACACCTAAATCATGATTTAACAATTTTAATTTATTATTAATAAAATATTTATCAAATGATTCAATAAATAATCTATCAGTACAATTATCATGCTGATTACTGACACAAAGATTTTTTGCGATAATGCTGTATTTCTTAATATGATCTATAAGTATTTCCAGTTCCTTGGATATGCTATTTTCAAATACAATTTTAGCACCAGATACTTTATTTATTCAATTCGAAGTTAAATATTCTTGATCACAATCAATACATATTGATTTATTTTTTAAGTAACTCGTAACAATTTTGAATTTTAAAATAAATGTTTCTAATTCATGCTCATTATTTATATCATCCAATATCATGGGATCTATTATGTGTGTATAAAACATCAAACAATCTCCCCAAATCGTTCATCAAAGAAACCTTGTGGCCATCTATCAATAAATTTTCCTCTTTCATCAACACGGATTTTCTTAACACTTCCAACGCCTTCGTTACTCTCAAAAAAGTAAATTGCCAGTTGATCCGGTTGTAGCAATTTATTTTTATCTTCAGAGTTCGGTTTAGTAGTTTGTCTTATTCTTTTTAATAACCTCAGCATCAAATGCTCGCTATGTGTTTCAATTAAAAATATCCTGTTCTTTTGTTTGTTTATTTGTTCGATAAATAAATCTCCGAGTTCAACCTGCATTTTAGTGTGAATGTGTAGCTCCGGTTGTTCTATCGCAAGAATAGAAGATTTGTTAATAATTGCTCCAACTATTACTGGTAGGACTTGAGAAATACCTATTCCGATATCTTGTGGTCTTAATTTATTTAACAATTGGTCGATAAAAAAGAAATTTTTACCAGAAGGTATTTTTTCTAATTCTTCAGGTAATCTCTCTTCATCAATCAATCTTTTTTGCAGAATACTTTGAAAAAGTTAAGAATCAAAAGATAATATTTTATAATTCTCAATTTCTACATAGTAACCTGTATTTAGATATTCCTCAGAAAGATATTCATTGAGAACATCAATTACTGTGTGATCTGACAATAACAACATATCCCAAGCTGCCAATCCATTGTACCAGCTTTTATTTTGTAATGCAATATTATTCTCATTTAGTTGCTCAGGTATTTTTCTAATAGGACCTATATGTAAGAATTGATTCAAATATTTTTTCAAGATATCAAGAGTACCTTCATAAAGTAGTGTTAATAAATAATTAAATAATGGTTCATTGAAGTCAGTATCGGAAACAGTCGCTTTAATTATCCGACCCCACATAGGTATGACATTATCGATATACAAATCAAATTGCACTTGCATCTGATTTCCTGAATTTTGCGTTTGTTCAAAGAATTCATTGAACAAGGGGAATAAAATATTTTGCATAAAACTAGCTTGAGTTTCATTATTTCTATCTATCGTTTCTGAATTATCATTATAAGAAGATTTGATTACTGCAATTGTATTTAAATTAGGTATTTTTTTTACTGTTATTTCAAACTCATCATTAAACCTTATCGTTATTGTAATATTCTTTCCGTTATCTGCTATAATAAAACTAATTTTAACTGTCTTGATATATGTTCGGACATAATTAATGAAATTAAATTGTTTATTATCAATTGTTTCACGAGAATAATTTTCTTCAAATACTTCCTCATAAATTGGGAATTCTTCGTCATTAAATGAATAGTCAACTTCAATTTTTAAAGATTTTCTGATTGATGATTATTGATTACATTTTTGAACCCATTAAAATTCAAATTATTTCCTGAATTTGAAGGGCAGTACACATCACCACTCTTTTGTTCAAGTATTGTGTTAAGATATAATAATGCATGGAAAATTGTACTCTTGCCGGAGCTATTCGCACCGAATAAAAGCGTTATTGGTTTCAGCTCAATTTCAACTCCGGGACTGCCTATCCCCTTAAAATTTTCAATATAAATTTTTGTTATCATAAGTATCCCATTGCTAAATTTTGTATCTTTTTATTACAATTTTAATATGTTCACCAATATTTTTATCATTTTCATACTTCATCCAAAATTCCGAGTAAGACATTGCATGAAAACTAATTTCCGTTAAGGTTTTCATCTGCTCTTGAAATTCTTCTAATTCTTTCTGATGCTCATTGCACACATCAATTGAATCTTGATTTTCCGGCTGCCAGTAAATATATAAAAGATGAGGTTGCTTGCCATTCCTATTATTTATCAGTCCGATTGTATGCTTCAATAGCTGTGCAATATCTAAGTAACCATAGTAATTCATGTAACGTTCTTTTACTTTCCAAAATGATTCCGGCAAATAGCTTAATATTTTATCTTTATTATCTTCATATTTCGGCTTGAATTTGGCTTTCTTCTTTTTAAAATGTTCAGTATACTTAGATTCAATACAAATAATACATTTGTCATTTTCGAAATAAGCATCCAGATTTGGAGGTGTGCCTTTTAATCCGGTTGGTAGTTTCTTCTCGAAGACAACTGGTGCAAATCCGGTTTGTCCCAACAATTCAAAATTCGAGCAGAGTTTTGCATCTTTGAGTATTCCGAAATTATTAACACAAAGAGCAGATGATGAATAAATGGCTCTGAATTTTTTATCCAGTTCTTGACCACTACCGGATTTTAAGTCTGATTCAACAGCTTTTACATCAAGACCCGATAAAAGATTTTCTTTCCAGCAATTAACATATCCATTATGATGAGGAATTTTGCTGATGGAGTTAATTTTCTTTTTTATATCAGTTGATATTGACATACTACATCTCCCCCCTAAACGCCCCTTGCATCAGCGAAGCGAACAAATTCTCTGCTTCTTCGAGCTGTGTTTGCATTTTTGTTTTTAGTTCTTCTGTTTTTTTTGAAACATTGGAAAATACTTTTATCATTTTCTTATCAGGAATAATAATTTTTAAGTTATTAATTTGATCTTTTGAAATGTTAATAAATGTACTGCCATTACTTGTTGTTTGAAAATGATTATAATTATGCCTCAGAACAAAAAAGATATATTCCAAATAATTTGATTTCTTCTCTGATATTGCGGCTAATCCTCTACCAATACAATATTCTTTATCAGATAAATTCATTCTTCCAGCTGTTGCTCCTCTTACACAAAAAAGTATATCACCCTTTTTACATAATTTTGTCGGTTGTGATGTCCATTGTCGTTCAACAGGATATTTTGCACCAAACTCAACTGGCCCATTTAACAATGGTATTCCTTGACCTCGATCATTATAACTCCTACCATCAGGAGATTGTCCCATATTTATTATTGCTATATCTTCTAATATTCCTATAGGTAAGCCCTTCGGGTTGCTCACCGGGTCGCCGAACATATCGAGGAAGACGGAACGCAGGTAGTCGTCGCAAAGTTGCAGTGCTTTCTTGCGTTTTTGCCGTATCT
>RCNQ01000237.1 GCA_003731675.1 Bacteroidetes/Chlorobi group bacterium ChocPot_Mid | reverse complement strand
TCTATTATTCCATTATTGATTAATGATATTCCTGCTGAGTCATACCCTCTGTATTCAAGTCTTTTCAAACCATTCATCAAAATAGGAGATGCCTTACGGTTCCCAATATAGCCAATTATTCCACACATAATATAAATTCTATAAATTCTAAATAATTAATGTGCTAAACTACGAAATTTTGAATATAATATTTTGATATATTGGATTTTAGTATTTATTTTTATATTAATTTGCTTTATATTTGATTATTATAAATTAATTTATTTAATAAATGTTCTAAAAGGATTAAATATGAAGATTTTATACTGTTTACTTTGTTTTATTCTGTTTTCAATTAATCTAAATGCTCAAAATTATACCGTCCTCATTGGTGGTACAGTCATTGATGTAAAAGCTGGCAAAAACATAGAGAATTCAATTGTTATTTTAAAAGATTCAACTATTCTTGGAGTTTTTGGTCCTAAAGATAAGCAAATTAGTATCCCAACTGAATCAAAAAAGATTGATGTCACTGGAAAATATATAATCCCTGGTTTATGCGATGCTCACATTCATTTCTTCCAGTCTGGTGGTTTATATACCCGCCCCGATGCAATTGACCTTCGGCACCGTGTACCGTATAAGGAAGTCGAATTAAAATGGATAAGAGACAACATCAATGATTTGTTTCGCAGGTATATCCGTTGTGGCATCACATCAATAATTGACCTTGGCGGACCATACTGGAATTTCGATATAATAAGGCAATCCAAAGAAGCAACTATAGCACCAAGGGCATATTGCTCCGGTCCTCTTATTGCTTCTTATCAACCAGATGCATTGACAACAGATGACCCACCCATAATAAAAGTGACCACTATTGATGCCGCTTTGAAACTCGTAAGAGAACAAGCTAAAGCTGGAACTGACTTTATTAAAGTCTGGTATGTTGTTTCACGAAAAAACGCAATGGAATTGATGGAATTTTATCCAATACTTCAAGAAATAGTCAAAGAAAGTCATAAACTTGGCCTTAAAGTTTGGGTTCACGCTACAGAACTTGAAACAGCAAGAAAATCAATCGAAGCGGGCGCTGATGTCCTTGTCCACATGGTTACCGATAAAAATATTGACGATGATTTTATTAAAAAAGCAAAGAAAAATAATATCATTATCATTCCTACATTGTGGGTATTCAATTCCTATAATGCTGTTTTCACCAAGCAACTGAAGTTGATAAAAGAAGAACAACTTATGGGTAATCCAAAAGTCATTGGCTCACTGTATGATATGTATGAACTTAAAGATGAGGAACTGGGTGACAGACAAAAAAATCTTCTTAAAGAGATGAAGCCAATCGAACCATTACCCGCAACACTTTATAACACAAAGAAATTGCAGGATGCAGGTTTAACTATTGCCGCAGGGACAGATGCCGGAAATATCGGTGTTATCCACGGTCCTTCGCTGTTCCATGAATTTGAGTATATGAAAATGGCTGGGCTTAGTGAACTCGAAATTTTAAGAGACGCTACATTAAATGCCGCAAAACTATTAGGAATTGAAAATAAATTAGGAACAATCGAAAACGGGAAGTTGGCTGATTTAGTAGTTTTAAACTCTAATCCCCTTGAGAAAATCTCTAATACTTCAGATATTTTTATGATCTTCAAAAACGGTGAAGGATTTAAACCTGATGAGATAATACAAAATACTCCTCAGGACCTTGCACAAATACAATTGAATGCATATAATGCAAAAGACATTGAATCATTCCTTGCTGTTTATAGCAATGATGTTGAAGTTTACGAGTTCCCTGATAAACTTTTATACAAAGGAATTGAAAAAATGCGTGAGACTTATCAACCTTTTTTCAAATCATCACCTGAGCTTCACTGTAAACTTGTTAACAGAATTGTCAATGGAAATTATGTAATTGACCAGGAACTAATCACAGGTAATCCAAGAAAACCTGAAATCAATGCTACTGCAATGTATGAAGTAGATGGAGGACTAATTAAAAAAATTTGGTTTTTGAAGTTGCCATGAAATACTAATAAACTCAGACTGTAATGTTGAAAACTCATACTATGTCTATATATGCTTTGATTTTTTTTTGAAATAAAAATACACTATTTTTACAATAATTTTTTAATTAAATAAATTGGAATATATTTTGAATATAATTGAATTAAATAAACTCACAAAATTTTATGGAAAAATCTGTGGTATTAAAGATGTAAGCTTTAATGTCACAAATGGTGAAATTTTTGGTTTTATTGGACCCAACGGAGCAGGAAAATCAACAACAATAAGAACATTACTCAATTTTCTCTTTCCTTCGTCAGGTTCTGCGAAAATTTTTGGGTTGGATATAGTAAAAAATTCGGAAATGATTAAAAAACGTATTGGCTACTTGCCTGCTGAATCAAATTATTATGACAACATGACTGTTCGTGAATTAATGGATTATTCTGCCTCTTTTTACAACATTAAGGATTTTGAAAACAGATTAAAGTATTTAACTGATTCACTAGACCTTGATATCCAAAGAAAGATTAACGATTTATCCTCAGGTAACAAAAAGAAGGTTTCAATTGTCCAATCTCTCTTGCACAATCCTGATTTGTTAATTCTCGATGAGCCAACAAGCGGGCTCGACCCTTTAGTCCAATCAGCTTTTTATGAAATTCTTCAGGAAGAAAATAAAAAAGGAGTTACAATCTTTTTCTCTTCACATATTTTAAGTGAAGTCCAAAGAATCTGCGACAGAGTTGCCATTATAAGGCAAGGAAAAATCATCAAGGTTGAGAGTATTGAGAATATGAAAAAGAATTTGCTGAAAAATGTTCATATTTCGTTTACTGAAACCTCTCCGGATTGTATAGATATTCAGGGAGTTGTAAAATATCAGAGGAGTAAGAAAGAAATCCGATTCCTCTTCGATGGTGATATCAACGAACTAACTGCATGCCTTAGCAAGTATAAAATTGAAAATATTGCTATTGAAGACCCAAACCTCGACGAAATCTTCTTACACTTTTATAAAAATCACGAGGAAAACAATGATAAGTAATATTTATAAATTTGAATTAAAAAGAATTTCCCGTTCTTCAGTTTTATGGACATTTTTCATTTGTCTGTTGATTGTTATTAATATGATATTTTACAGAGAAATGCTGAAATCAGGAATAGTCGAACAAATGCTCGATTTCATGGATTCGCCCTTTATCGGTGATATGATGAGAGGATTCGGAGTTAAACCCGAATCATTGACAGATGCTTTGGGATTTTATGCCCTTAGAAACACAATGATAACAATGATTATGGGTTCATTGTTCGCCGTCATTGCTTCGTCATCTTTAATATCGAAAGAAGAATATGAAAAAACAGCAGAATTTTTATTTAGTCGTCCAGTAAAAAGAATTAGTATCCTTAACGGAAAGTTACTTGCCTTTCACACAAATTTATTGTTTTTAAATTTAACCTCATCTGTCATAGGTTTTATCAGTCTTGAGATTTTCAAAAATGCTGGCTACAACCTGTATTCTTATTTTGTATTATGTATTTATACTTATTTATTAACATTAATTTTTGGTTCAATTGGGCTTCTCTTATCATTATTAGTAAAAAGAGGGAGAGTTTTTATTGGCGCAGTAATTGGTATTGTTCTGGGAATGTATTTCATTGAAGTAATATCCAATATTACCCCATCAGCTGAATTTATCGGATACCTTAGCCCATTCAAATATGCAGATAAGGACGTATTAAAGGAAGGTTATAACCTGGAATTCTGGAAGACATTTTTCTTTATATTTGGTACAGTTTTATTTACTTTCATATCATACAAAATCTTTCTAAGAAAGGATATAATTTTATAATTCATTTTTGCATAATCATTCTTTGTAATTGACTATAATTGCTCTATTAGATTATTCAATACTGAAAATTGATATTTAAATTGATTGAAAGATAACTTTACAAAATAATTTCCTTTTTCAAATATTGACCTGTATAACTTTCTGTAACTTTAACAATATCTTCTGGAGTACCTTGTGCAACAAGCTGACCTCCCTGCGAACCACCTTCAGGTCCTAAGTCAATTATCCAGTCTGCACATTTAATAACATCCAAGTTATGCTCAATAATAATCACAGTATTTCCTTTGTCAACAAGTTTGCTTAATAACTTTAAAAGTATTCTGATATCCTCAAAATGCAAACCGGTTGTTGGTTCATCAGGTAAATACAATGTTTTACCTGTA
>RCNQ01000236.1 GCA_003731675.1 Bacteroidetes/Chlorobi group bacterium ChocPot_Mid | reverse complement strand
TGATTTATATCTTTGGTGCTTCATCTGATTGTTCCTTGCATTTTTGTGCTTTTTCATGCTTCAAAAATATGAATATTCTCTTGTTTTTCAGTATGTTAATTTTTAGAACTCCCCTAAAAATCATTCTTTCATTGATGGAAACAAAAGAATTGCCGCTTTCTTGTTTGTTTTATTTATGGATAAAAACAATTTTCTTTATGATGAGTATGGTAATAAACGTATTGCAGATAATGCTTTAGTTGCTTTAACTTTGATGATAGCAGAAAGTAACCCTAAAGATAAAGATTTAATAATTAAAGTAATTATCAATTTAATTAATAAGAAAAATTGATTTAATGTTGAACCAATAAACATACAAAATTTAGAATTGAATTATACAAGCTGGTTTATGAACTGTATGGGTTGACGGAGGAAGAAATTAGGATTGCGGAGGGAGAGAACAGGATTGTGGAGGGAGAGAACAGTAAACCGTAGGGTTAACCCTACGGTTGAAAAAACAATTTTGAATTGTATGGGAGGATTTATGAGTGTTTTGATGGTTTTGTCGTCGGTGCTGATTACGTTGGCTTTGGTGTTTTATTCTTTAGGGATTTGGGCAGAAAGATTTGCGAGGTATTTGAAGAAATGGCATGTTGTAGCTTTTTGGCTGGGTTTTTGTTTTGATGTTTCAGGTACTTTTGCAATGCATCTGATGTCCAAAGGACATTTCAATATACTTAATTCACACACTTTAACAGGGCAATTAGCTCTTTGGCTAATGCTTGTTCATGCAATTTGGGCTACTTATGTTGTTCGCAAGGGTAGCGAGAAAGCAAGGATTGGTTTTCACAGATATAGCATAGCAGTCTGGATTGTTTGGCTTATCCCCTATTTTGGTGGTATGATAATGGGAATGAGCAGGTGAAAGCTATTCCCAAAATTACACTGAAATTTATTTGGTCAGATGCAGATTAATTCTACAATGATGAATATCGGGAGAAGGATAATCAAAGAGAATTTAATCATATAGCCGAAGAAGCTTGGCATAGTAATGCCTTGGCTTTCAGCTATTGCTTTAACCATGAAGTTGGGACCGTTACCTATATAAGTCATTGAACCGAAGATTACAGCTCCGACAGAAATTGATTTTAAGAAAATTTCGGGTATCCCGGCAACCGAATTAGTTGCGTTTTGCAATGGTAATCCGAGTGCGAGGGAATGGAAAGTAACGGCTGTTGGTGTGTTGTCGAGAAAAGAAGACAAAGCACCAGTGGCATAGTAAAAGAGAACGGGAGAATCTATACCTAATGCTGCTGCATGTGTTTCGAGGTATTTTAAGCATGGTACCATTGTAATGAAAATACCGAGGAACAAATAAGCAACTTCGACGATAGGTTCCCAATTGAAGTTGTTTGATGCACGCACTTTTTGTTCTGTGAATCTTATTGACAGGTATGCCATCAGCAGAAAGACTAACTCTCTGAGGTAAGAGGAGTAGTGACCTGATTTGATGAAAGGCATAATATTCGGGTTTATGAAAGCAACAGCAAGGATAACACCTAAAAGCCAGAGGAAGTTAAGGTTGCCACGAATTCTTATTGGGATTTTTTCTTTGATTTCCAAAGCATTTAAATCTTCTTTTTTGTATTGTATGGTGTCGTATATAAAATAGATTAAAAGCAGAAGGAAATTGGTTATAAACCATTCAGGGAAAAGGTGGAGGAACCATTCGAAGTGTGCACCACGGAGATACATCATGAATAATGGTGGGTCACCGAGCGGGGTGAGAAGACCACCACAATTAGCAACAATTGCAATGAAAAAGAGAATAGTATGCACTTTGTATTTTCTGTTTCTGTTTGCTTGAATTAAGGGTCGGATAAGAAGCATAGCGGCTCCGGTAGTCCCCATGAATGATGCAAGGATTGCTCCGATAGCGAGAATAATTGCATTGGTTTTCGGATTAGGACTTAGAGAGCCATCAACGAAGATACCACCTGAGATAATGAATAAAGCACCAAGAAGTATAATAAATGGTATATAGTCGAAAAGCATAGTGTGTTCGAGTTCATGAGTCATACCAACAACAATCAACCAGATTGCAGTAGGAATACCGAGAATAAGAGCTACCAACAGCTTGTTTTTATTAGATTCCCAGAAATGGTTAGCAAAAAGCGGTAAAACAGCAATAGCGGCAAGCATCAATACAAAAGGTAGCATTGAATAAATGGGTATTTCAAATATATGATTCATTAAAATTTCCTTATTTTCTTAAAAAAATGACATCAAAAATACGATTTTTAAGTATTTTAACAATAATAAACTGATATAAAATGTGAATTTAGTATCCGAAAGTGTAAAAAATTATAAAATATTAGGAAATTCTAAAAAAATTATTTGGAAGATATAATAATTTGTTTTAAATTGCGTTTGTAGCAATGCAAAAGTTATTATAAAGTAAAATAATGAGGATTTAAAAGATGAAGAAAAACATGGGTTCAATTGATAAAATCATAAGGATAGTAGTAGCATTGCTGATTATTGTGTTGTTTTTTGCAAAAATATTAAGCGGAACAGTTGCAATAATATTATTAGTAATATCGTTAATATTTATATTGACAAGTATAGTCGGATTTTGTCCATTATACAGGATATTTGGACTGACGACTTGTAAAACAAAGGCTACAAATAATGAATAGTTATTTCATAGCAACTCCATAATAGCTCCGAAAATGGCCGAATCTCCCACTGATTCGGCTTTTTTTTAACTCTCAAGGAAATATTACATAAAAAAGATAGATAAGCCAAAGGAATTTTTTATTTTTTTTGGAACATTTTTGCTTTTTTTGTGTAAGTATATAATAGATATAAAACAAAATTTAAAATAGATGAAAAAAGATTATTTGTCATATACAGATGAGGAACTTCTGAGGATGATGGAAGGTAGTAAGCAGGAAGCAGATTTTGCCTTCAGGATAATATATGACAAGTATAGTCCAAGGTTGCATGCGTATTGTATGAGGATACTTAATAATCGAGAGGAAGCAGAGGATATTTTTCAGGAGACGTTTGTCAGGTTTTATCAGAAAGTGGATTCGAGACAACATCAGGGTTCGATACAGGGATTTTTGATAACGATAGCGAGGAATTTGTGTTTGAATTCAAAGAGGGATAAGAGAGAGATGATAGGTTTGGAAGAATTTCATTTGACGATGAATGGTGAAGATGAACATGAGCAAAAGGAGATATTTAATTTAATCAGGACAGCATTAGAGTTGATTGAATTTGAATACAGGGAGCCACTTGTTTTAAGATTGTATGACGGGATGAGTTATGAGGAGATAGCAGAGGTTTGCAATATAACACCTGAGAATGCAAGAAAGAGGGTGTTCAGAGCCAAGCAGAAGATAAAAGCGATAATAGAACCTAATTACAGGGAAATGTACAATTGAAACTAAAATAACATATAAATGGATAGTATAATGGAATACGGAGAATTAATACACGATTTTGTTGACGGGACGCTTGACAGCAATCTTGAGAATAATTTGTTTGTCGAGCTGGCTTCAAATCAACAGTTAAGAAGCGAACTGAAGCAGTTTATTGAGTTTGAGAGAACTGCAAGGTTTGATACTGCGGCTTATGCTCCAAAAGCTGAGACAACTGCCGGAGTGTTTTCGAAACTGGGGATACCATTGCCGGTAGCGGCAACTGCGGTAGTAGCACCAACGACAGGTGGGTTAATGACTATTTTAAGTAAATATTCTCAGGGACTTATAGGAGCTGTTATTGCGACATTGATAACAGCAGGAGTGATGTATTTTGCGATGGATGGTATTGGTAATTCATCAGTTGGTAGTAAAAAGACTGCTATAACAACAATGAAGAAACAGGTTAGCGGAGAGAATAGTACATCGCAAGCTTCAAATATTCCTATAATAAGAGCTGGTGAAGAGAAAGAACCAAGGGTTATTGAAAAAGTTATAGTCAGGTATGTAGATAAGCCAGTTTATGTTGAGAAGGAAAAGGATGAGTCCTTGCAGTCTTTGAAAGAGGAAGTGTCAGTTAAAAGTGAGAGTCCATTAAGTAGCATAAGGGATTTAGGACTTGCAAGTACTGAGAGAGCAATTAGTGAATTCAACCCTGAGAGGTTATTTAATGATACAAGGTTTGCAACATTCAGGCAGACAGGATTTGGCAAGGATACTTATAGTCCAGAGCTTGGTATATATGACTTTTTGGATAAACTGGGAATAGGTTTCGAAGTAACGGGAACTGATTACTGGATGTTTCCTAAGGAGTCTGTACCGAAATCTGAGAATCCGATATTGGAGAACAAGAAGATTGCTTTAGTGATGAATTTATCAGAGAACTGGCAGGCAGGTGCTGAATTGAGACAGGAGTTTTTCTATCATCAGTATCAGGATGTCAATTATTTGTATAAGCAATATAACAATTATCAAACAGGTAGTGCTTTTTTAAGGTGGGTACCGATAAATTATGATTTTGCTTCATTTTTCGGACAATTGACATACGGGGGAAATATTGGAGGACAAGTAGGAAGAGCGATGATAGGAACGATACTTAAACCGAGTCCTGATTATAGTTTTATCATAGGACTTGAAGGTAGCGGTATGTTATATCATCATAATAATGAGGTTTTATTAGCAAAAAAGTTGGGGTTGCATTATGGTTTGTTGTTTAATTTTTAGCAAGAGAATTCAGTTGCAAGGAGGAGCGGGTATGAAAAAGTTTTTATTAGCAGTAGCGGGATTAATAGTAGCATTACTTTTTTCAGCTTGTCAGGAAATAACTGATATTGGTAAGGTGCATAAATTTCCTATTTACCCGCCAATTGACGGACCAGTTTCGACCAAAGTAAGACCTGATTCGAGTTACTGGCTAATAGTAGAAGGTTTTGCAGATAAAACTAATCCAGCGAGTTTGTGGAGTTTTGCCTGGGGTAAGAAGATTAAGTTTGTTCGCAATGAGATATTGATTGACACTGCAACGAATATTCCGAAGATATCATTCGATGTGCAGGTAGAATGTACTTATCCTGATGTATCTATGACAGGCAGAGATGACAGGGTGCAATCATTCAGGTTTAAACTTGATTCGATTGAACTGAATAATGGATTTTATACTGAAAGGAATATCTCGAATTGGTTTGAATTGTATATGAAAACATTGGGTGACCAAAAGGTTTATTATCTGGGACAGAATGATTTTAAGGTTGAATGGATTGTTGTAGCAACAAGTGATGGGATAATAAGCGGGGATTTCAGAGTGATGTTAAATACTAATTCAGGATATCAGACAAAGATATTTACAGTAACATTTGACCTTTATTATCAAGCTAAGAAGAATAAGTAACAGGTTATTTATTTGTACGGACAAGTTTGTTAACCAAGTCGCTACTAAAGACTTTCATCATTTCAACATCCATATTCGGATTGTTGTCTAATAATTTAACAAGTGATTTTTTGTCCCAGCAGTAGAGACGACTTTCTGTTTCAGCCACAGCTGTAGCTGAAGCATTACCACCTGTTAGGAAACTTATTTCACCGATGAAACTACCGGGATTTAAATAAGTTATGGTTTTTCCGCCAGAATCAATGCGGAACTTACCTTCATAAAGCAGGAGGAGAGTGCTCGTTTTTTGATTTTCTCTGATTAGCACTGAATTTTGAGGAGCGGCAATCCAATGACCAGCTTTCATAAGTTTT
>RCNQ01000235.1 GCA_003731675.1 Bacteroidetes/Chlorobi group bacterium ChocPot_Mid | reverse complement strand
TAATTCAGGAATTTCAGGAACTTTCGACTAAAACCAATAAAATTTTAGTAATAGGTTTCCCTGAAAAGCAAAAAGACCGGCTATATAATTCAGCGGCAATTCTATTTCCTGATAAACAAATAAGCAGATGCTACCGTAAAACGCATCTCTTTTATAAGGAGAGATTTTGTTTTGATTCGGGAGATACTGGCTTTTTCAATATATATTATAAGGATAGAGATATAAATATAGGCACAATGATTTGTTACGATTGGCGATTCCCTGAAGCGGCAAGGACATTAGCATTGCTTGGAGCTGATTTGATAATCTGCCCGTCCAATCTGGTTACAGCGGTTTGGCACAATGTCATGCCGGCAAGAGCCATTGAAAATAAGGTATATTTTGCTGTTATTAATAGAATTGGCAAGGAAGAACGGAATGGTGAGGAATTATTTTTCAACGGAGAATCTGCTATTTATGGTTATAATGGTGAAAGGTTAGCAAAAGCAGGTGTTGAAGAAGAAAGGATTATTTATGCTGAAATTGAACCAAAACTAACACGTAAAAAATCTTTCAATGAATTTAATGATATCTTCAAAGATAGAAGAACTGAAATGTATAAATTATAGTAAAATATTATGTTTAGCGCAATAAAAAATGTTCATTTTGTTGGAATCGGTGGTATCGGTATGAGTGGTATTGCCGAAATTTTAATTAATCAGGGATTTAATGTCAGCGGTTCTGATTTGAATAGCTCTGAGAACACAGAATACCTGGAAAAACTTGGTGCTAAAATTTTCATTGGGCATAAAGCTGAAAACATTGAAAATGCTGAAGTTGTTGTTTATTCAAGTGCCGTTAACCCTTATGAAAATCCCGAGACAATTCGTGCTCGCAAATTGAATTTACCTGTATTAAGAAGAGCAGAAATGCTTGCCGAAGTTTCAAGGTTAAATTATTGTCTTGCAATATCTGGCACTCACGGTAAAACAACAACCACTTCTATGTGCGGATTAATTTTAATCAAAGCTGGATTTGACCCGACTGTTATTGTTGGTGGCAGACTGAAAAGTCTGGGTGGTACAAATGCAAGATTAGGCAAAGGGGAGTGGACAGTGGTTGAAGCTGATGAATTCGACCGCTCTTTTTTACAACTTACGCCAAGTATAGCCATTATTAACAACATTGAAGAGGAACATCTCGATATTTACAAAGATTTCCAAGACCTTAAAACAACATTTACCGAATTTTCAAATAAAGTACCGTTCTATGGATTTGTGGCTTTATGTCTCGACGAGCCAGGTGTCCGAGAAATTCTTCCTGAAATCAACAAAAAGACTATAACCTACGGGTTATTACGTCAAAGTGATGTTTATGCTGATAACATTTCACACAAAGGTCATTCATCAGAATGCAATGTAATATTCAAAGGTAAGGACTTAGGCAAATTAACTATTAACATACCGGGTTTACACAATGTAAAAAATGCTATGGGGGCAGTTGCTGTAGCTCTCGAAATGGGTATTGATTTTGATGTTATCAGAAATGCAATTTCAGAATTTACAGGAGTTTACAGAAGGTTTGAAATCAAGGGTGAGAAGAACGGAATTTTAATAATTGATGATTATGCTCACCATCAATCAGAAATCAAAGCAACTTTACAAGCCGCAAGTTTCGGATGGAAGCGAAGAATTGTGTGCATATTTCAACCACATACTTACTCAAGGACACAATCATTTTTCCAGGAGTTTGGGCAATCTTTTTTTGATGCAGATGTATTGGTGCTTACTGATGTTTATCCTGCCAGGGAAAAGCCAATCCCGGGAGTTAATGGTAAACTAATAGCTGACGCGGCTGTTTACTCCGGACACAGATGTGTTTATTATATTCAGGATAAAAATCAACTTTTTGATAAACTTAAAAATATTATCAAGGAAGGTGATGTTGTCATTACGATGGGTGCAGGCGATATTTGGAAATTAGCAGACAGATTGATTGCTGAACTATAAGAAACAGACAATATATATGGTTATAAAATAATAATTATTTATTTGCAATTTACAATATTTATTGTTCCTTTCGTTAATTTTTCTACTATAGATTAAGGCGTTGTAATTTTTATTACTTAAATCTGAAATAAATCAAATTAATTATATAAATAAAAAATTTAGGGAGTATTTGTTATGAGTTTCAAAACTGTATCTAAAAAGCCGTTAATAGCAGTTGTATTGATTGCTTTGATGGTCACTTCGGTAAGTTATTCACAGAAAAAAGCAACAGATAAAAACAAGTTCAACAGTGAAATAATTGCAGTGATCGGTCCGGAAAAAGTTACTTATGAAATTCTCGAAAAAGCTTATCAAAAAAATATGAACCGCAAAGGTACAGAACTTTATAAAGTCCCCAAAGATAGTATTTTGGATTTCCTAAAGCTTTATTCTAATTATCGCTTAAAGGTATTGGATGCCAAAGATAGAGGATTTGACAAAGATTCAGCCGTTGCCGCTGACATTCAACAAAACAGGAAGTTGCTTGCAGAAACATTTTTCTTTGAAAAAAAGCTCATTGACCCTTGGATTGAAAAAATGCTTCAGTACCGTAACAATGAGTATAAAATTGCAATTATGGTTTTCTCTTTACCTCCTGCACCGTTAACAGATACAACTGAAACATACAGAAAAGCAAAAGCATGCCTGGATTTAATTAAAAAAGGAGAGATATTTGAAAAAGTAGCTCAAGACTCATCTGATGACCCTGAAACAGGTAAAAAAGGTGGAGAGGTATCTTCCTGGATAACAGCAGGAAACGTTCAAAGACCTATTGAAAATGCTATACTAAGTCTTAAAGTAGGTCAGTTTTATCCTGATTTAATTAAAACACGATATGGGTATTTTATCGTAAAGTTACTTGCTCAGGAACCTCGTAAGTACGTCAAAGGACAACATATCCTTTTTACATTTAATCAGGATGAAGATTCTTCTCTTGTTAAAAAGAGAGCAGAGAGTACTTTAGAAAAAATTAAGAAAGGTGAAGACTTTGCTAAGTTAGCTAAAGAATTTTCAGGCGACCCGAATACTGCTAAAAACGGTGGTATTATGGAAGATTTCTATTCAAGGTCAACCGGTTTCGAAAAAACAAACAGTCGTCTTGTCCCACAATTCGAAGATGCTCTTTTTAAACTCAAAGATGGTGAGATTTCTGGTTTGGTTGAAACAAATTATGGCTTACATATAATAAAAAGGTTATCAACAAAGGATTTCAACAAAGATGAGGAAATCAAAGCTTTGAAGATGATTTACAAAAAGTCATATTACGATGAGGATAAAAAAGAATTTTTTGATTCTTTGCTGATAAGTTATAATTATAAAGTCAATGATGATAATTTGAATAAATTTATTTCTTATCTCGATACTAATAAAACAAATCTTGACAAAGAATGGATAAAAAATGTTCCTTCTGAAATTTACAAGGAACCTTTGTTCGAGCTTGCTGGTATTAAAACTTCCATTGGTGATTTTGTTAGAATGCTCGGTAGCAACAGTGACCTGAGAGGATTAGGACTCAACAAACAGGGAATGAGCAAAGCAATCAATAAAATAATCAATCCAATGGTATTCAACGAAGCAACCAAAAATCTGGAAAAAGATTATCCTGAATTTGCAGGATTAATGCAGGAATTTCACGATGGTATTTTGCTTTTCAAAGTGGAACAACTGGAAGTTTGGGATAAATTGAAAATTGATACCTTGATTGCAAGACAATACTGGGACAGCACAAAGACAAGATACAGAACAAAACCCAGCTATGATATATCTGAAATATACGTTTTAACCGATTCACTTGCAAATGATATGTATAACCAATTGCAAAACGGTGCGAACTTCGATGAACTTGCCACACAACATACACAGAGAAAAGGTGCAAGAGAAAAGAAAGGATATATGGGGGTTATTAGCGACGAGAATAATGACCTGGTCAAGGCAATCAAGGAAAGCAATGCGAAAGAAGGCAGTATCTTAAAACCTGTTAAATATGAAAAAGGATACTCCGTTATACGTTTTAACAAATTTTTACCTGTCAGACAAAAAACTTTTGAAGAAGCATTATCTGATTTTGCCCCGCAGGTACAGGATTTAGTTCAAAAGAAATTATTAGCTGATTGGCTGAAAAGAACTCAGGAAAAGTTCAAAGTCAGTATTGATGACAAAAAACTTGAAAAGATTATTAAAGAATTGAAAAAGAAGTAGTGAATTCAGAATGAAAAGATATTTGATTTATATTGCCTGTTTACTGTTTTTTATATTTTGTCTTAGTCCCGTATCTTCACAACTAAGCAACGACCAGGGGATGACTCTGGATAAAATTGTGGCTATTGTCGGTGAAGAAATCATTATGCAATCGGATATTGATGGAAGACTCGCAATTTTGAAACAGCAAAATCCAAAAATTGACGTAAATGACCCAGCATTGAGACAAAAAGTTTTGGATGCCGCAATTAATGAATATCTTGTAGTTAGCAAAGCTATTGAGGACTCGATAGTTGTAACAGAAGAAGAGATAAATGAGAAATGGGAAGAAGCAAAAGCTGATTTCATACAATATTACGGCTCATTGAAAAGGGTCGAAGATATTTATGGTATGTCTCTGTCGAGGATACAGCTTGAGCACAGAGATATCGTAAGAAAGCAATTACTTGCTCAGAAACTTCAATATAAGATTTTTGGAAATGTCAAAATATCACCCAAAGAAGTAGAGGAATTTTACAATTTATATAAAGACTCATTGGGTATTATCCCTTTGCAGATGGATTTATATCATATCGTCAAATACACAAGTGCAAGTGCAAAGGCAAAGGAAGAAACCTACGAACTGGCAAAAAAAGTAAGAGACTCAATAGTCAGAGGTGGCTTGTTC
>RCNQ01000234.1 GCA_003731675.1 Bacteroidetes/Chlorobi group bacterium ChocPot_Mid | reverse complement strand
GTTTACAAATGAAATCTGCATTACACTGTCTTTGTCGGAAACATTCGATTGAAAATTGCTGATTCTTTGCCATTGTGAACCTACCAGTCTCCAATCTGCAATCATAGCTTTGAAATCACCACCTTTGAACCATATCCTTACATATTGAATATTAGAGTAAAGCGGATTTCCAATTAATCTGTTAGGTTTTCTTACAGGAATTCTATAAAGGAACCAACCTGCCTCGGGATTGCCACCAACAATTTGTGGGTTTTGTTCAGGTATTGGAAGTAGATTAACTTCATACTCGAAATAGCTATTATCTAATGATAAAGTTTGACCATTATTGATATTTAATATTTCTGTATCTGGGAATTGTCCTGTTTCAGATACAGTAGCATTACCTTCGAAGTTGTTATATTTGTTGAAGTCCACAGCAGTACGGTCAATATCATCCTTATTGAAATTGAATTTATAATCATCTCTTGCAGGGTCATCTTCAAGATTTAAAGGGTAAGGATAATTTAGTTCGATTTTTTCTCTATCATTGTTATATCCGTCAATTCCTACATCTTCGCCCAAATCTATTATATTATTAGGTACAGGATTTGCCGCAGTAATTCCATCTTCGGTGTCGAGTCTGCCGTTGGGTATGATGTCTTCACTAACTTGTCCCAAGTCAATAAACATTTTTGTACCTGGTTCCCATGCTTCAATTTTCATCATTATTTCTATATAATCTATGTTTTCAGTATCGAAATTTGTATTGAATGATGAAAATAATCTTGTCATTCCCCCCCATATTTTTTCTCTGTTCTCGGGAGCTTTAGGCCAAGTAATATCTGCAGTCGGATTAAATTTTTGATTAACTGTATCTAAGAACAATGGATTTTTATTATAAATACCACGCATATCTGCATCGAAGTCTATGAAAAGAGGACTTAAGTTTGAACGACCTGCAGGTACATCTTTGTTTGGATATACTTCCTTAATCGGAATTCTTGGGATAAAGTACTGATACCAAAAAGCTTTTCCTCGATAGTTAGCACGTATTGTATCAGTCAATCCAATCGAACTATCAACCGGCTGTGAACTGTGAGTCCACTGAGCGGCTGTTAAGCCTAACGGGATGTACTTCTGGGCACCCTCAAAATCATCAATATACACAACAGGTTCATTGTTGTCGGAAGCAACCTCTGATTTTCTTTTATTTGGTTCAGGAAGTGTCAAAGCCCATTCACTTCGTAATTGGAAAGTTGAAGGAACTTTAGTGTCATAGAATGGTAGCCAATCAAGAGCTTTTGTTAACCAAGGAGCATCCATATCGAGATTACCATCAAATCCAATCATTGTATTCGAGACTGGTTCTTCACCTAATCTGACTCTGTCAATGAGTGCAGATTGGTCATAATGCATTATTGTGAATCCCAATTTGGAATCTACACCACGCTTTTTGAGTAGCTGGTAATCTCCTCTGATTCCTGCAAGTGTTCTTGTTGAAATATTAAAAACATCTCTGGCTTCATATTCAACTTTGAGGTTTGCATTTGGCAGACTTGCTCTTGGATTCCTCAAGGTTAACTGCCCTGCGTAATAGTCAATTACATAATCTTCATATTCTCTCAAAGGGACACCGTCTAATGTTACTTTTACGCTATTAGGTGCAAGATTGTAAGCACCTAAGGAGATTCTGTTTGTTGCTCTTCCTGAAACTTCTCCGGAAATTATAAATCTATCCTTCGAAGTATTCCTTCTGGCGACAGCATCAGTTGTATCGTAGATATCAGAATAGCTGTATTGCGAAGCTAATTCAGGAGCACCAATTTTTTTAAAGTAATCAGCAAGCCCTTCGTCGAAAGGACGGACACTTGGGAAAGTAATTTCTCCATACTCAGCATTGAAGAAAGGATATCTTAAATCAAATAAACCGTCTGGTGGAGGTGAACCGCTTGTATTAACCTGGTCAACTCCAAAAATTGTAACGAGTTTGTCAGGAGCACCTGGTAAAACATCGCTGGAATCATTGTTTTGGTTAATGTACCAAATACCAATTTTTGTACCTGCAATATCAATTGAAGAAGCATTTATCGAGTAAATGTTTTTCATTTGTCTGTCCCAAAGTGTTCTGAAACCGGGTTGCATATTTGGGCGTGTAATAAGTTTCAATATAACAGTATCTTTTTCATTTACCTGAGAACTTAGAGTGCCGTAGTACCAGTCATCAGATTCAGTAGAGTTATTTGCCCCTTCAATACGGTAGGATACAGCATAAAATTTATCATTACGGATACTCAAGATGTGTAAAGTACCTAAGTTTAAATCAACCTTGTATCTTGTTGAGTCAAGTTTCAGGAAATATCCTCTTTCTACTTTTCCTGCTTCAATCGGTGTTGATTTCATTGCATTAGAATATTTTTGACCTTGCAATGTTTGAATCCGATGTAAATCAGCATAAGCAACTCCCACAGCAGAAACGGCACCTTTTTTAATATCATTTGTAGATTCCCATACTTCAATTTCTTTAATTCTGTAAAATTTTGCAGAGTCTGTGTTAGGTACAATTGGTGTAGGTAAAACATTGCCGTTTTTGTCGTGGAAATAATCTTTATAGATGGGTTTATAAACTTCATCAACAAAAAAATGGTTTTTTGCATAATCATAGGCGCGTATTTCGAAGGGCATTGAGCTTGAACCACCCGTAACATTGATGAATTTTCTTTCGCCTCTCCTCTGGGAGAAAATTGTTTTAAGGTATAATGGACCGAACTGGAAATCGGAGCGAACACCGAAAAGTGCTTCACCTCCACCAATTAATGTTGAAGGAATTGGAAGTGAAACATTGCCGACTTCAATCAATTTGATTATTTCGTCATCTTCACCCTCATAACCTACTTTGAATTTATTGTCAAATTCAAATTGACGACGTGTATTCCAATCAGTTTTTATCTTAAGTTTATCGCCAATACCTCCAGAAACATTGACCCTGATATCCTGACTAAAAATTGGAGTAGATTGAGTTTGTCCAAATGCAGAAACGGTACCAAGATTCTGAGTATCCCATCTCCACCCTACTTTGAGGTTAACTTCACCACTTACATTTATATTGATTTGTGGTTTTCCGAATAAACCTATAACAGGATTAGGAGGTACAGGGATTGACAAACCTGTTGACTGACTAATCAAGCGGGCTAAATCACCACCACTTAGAGCTTGTTTGAGGTCATACCTTGCAAGAAGACTATCCCACATTTTACCCTGAATTTGTTTTTTTCTGATTTCGAGGTAATCATCTATACTCATTTCAAAAGGATAGTTCAAGAGAAATGAATCGAGAAAGAGTTTGTTTACAGCAACATTCCCACTTGTATCCACCCAGGTTTCATCATAAATGCCTTTCGGTCTGTATTTGAAATTTGTAATTGTTCTCGGGTGTTTATCTGAAAAACGATAAATATTATTACGATTCAAAATGGATACATCTGATTCAGTGGAATCAGAACTGAATGTATCAAATGGTGATGGCAAACCGAACATTACCCAAAATGGAGAGTTAAAAAGAAGCAATGACTGAAAAAAGCTTGGTGTAGTAAAAACTGGAATTGAAGGTTTGCCGATACCCTGCATCAAAAGAAGCATCATGACAGCAAAGCCAACAAGAAACCATCTAAAATTTAGAATCTTAGATTTTGATTTACCAGATTTTCCCGAACTTCTACTCAAAATTATTCTTGCTTATTTATCAAATAATAAAAATTTAACTCCCTTTTTAAATAACTGGAAGTAATTTCAAAACATAGTTATAATTAACTTTTATTTTATTACAAAAAACGAAGTAGAAGTTTTCTATATAAATCCTTTAAATAATTAAATAATAACATTCAATTCCTACAATATAAAATATTCAATTTTTCAATAAATATTTTAAATTATATATCCAATAATATACCAAAACGTGTTACAATATATATAAATTGTAAAAAAACTTTTAGTAAAATGTGAAATTTTATAAAATTCAATGATTTTAAAGGAATTTTTATAACAACTGTAAACTAATATCCACACATTTCAGGATAATATGAATTAATGATTAGTTTTTAATAAAATCCTGGGAAATCTTTTAATTGATGTTCAAGATTTTTTTTATCTCCAACAGCACAAATAATTAGATTTCGTGAGTTAAAGTATTTTTTTTGCACATCGAAGACATTATCAACAGTCAAATTTTTGATTTTTTTATAAAAATCATCATAGTAATCATCTTTCAGATTGAAGATAACCTGACTCTTTATTAATGAAGCAACCTGCCTTGTAGTTTCCAGACTTCTAATGAAAGTGCCGATAAAATATTGCCTGGCGAGAAGAAACTCATCCTGATTAATTTTTTTCCTCCCAATAATATTTAATTGGTCAATGATTCTTTTAATTGCATCACTGG
Organism: Bacteroidetes/Chlorobi group bacterium ChocPot_Mid; assembly: GCA_003731675.1. Classification (GTDB taxonomy): domain Bacteria; phylum Bacteroidota; class Ignavibacteria; order Kapaibacteriales; family UBA2268; genus ChocPot-Mid. Next base: position 4,522 of record RCNQ01000234.1, on the reverse strand, counting down.
TTGCTTCCATTTTCAGACTTGAAGAAATTAAGAACAGACTTGCTAATTTTTTTGCATCTATATAGGAGGATATACCGTATGTATAACCTAATTTTTCTCTTAATAATCTATTTAATCTTGAAAGAAAAAAACCACCGAGTACAGTGTTTACAAATTGGAATGCTGGAAAATCCGGAGAAGTTCTCTCAATTGCGAATTTTCCAATTCTTAAGTTAGTTTGTTTATTTGGCTTGTGTCTGATAATAATTTTTGAATCTAATTCTTTGTTGTAGTAGCTTTGCATATCATCAGCCGAATTCCCTTTTGGGAATTTAAAATATCTGATGACTTTTTTAATTATTTCATCCTTATTGAAATTACCGGAAATTATAATATTAATTTTTGCAGATTTAAGTAAATCATCATACCAATCTAAGCAATCATTTGCTGAAAGATTTTTGATTGAAGTATTATCTCCAATCAAAGGTTGTCCGTATGGATGTTTTTTGAAAATACTTTTTTTCAGATAAATACCTGCTAAGTATGATGCATCAGATTTTTCCTGTTCAATATCTGCCAGATGTTTGACTTTCAATCTTTCTATTTCATCTTTTTTAAAAACAGAATTAAATATACAATCAATAAGATAATCCATACATTTGACTGTATGATGATTTAAGCAAGTAAAACCGACTCTTGTGCAGTCCCAATCAGCTGAGATGTTTAATGTTGCTCCCAATCGGTCAAAGTCTTCAGAAATCTGTGTTCCGGATTTTTTCCGAGTGCCTTTGGCTAACATTTTTGAACTGAAAAATGATAATCCCGGTTGATTATATTTGTAAGCACCAACAGAAAATATTACAGTGAAATCAGTTAAAATCTGTGAGAAATCCTCTAATGTATAAATAGTGATTCTGTCATTTAAAATAATTTTTTCATACTTTGGAAAAGTAAATTCAGGAATATTGCTGTTTAATGGAATTTTATTTATCATTTTTTTGTTATTTATAAGTTAATTAACAGTAAAGTAAAAAGTAGTCCCTTTGCCGACTTCAGATTCAAGCCATATTTTACCATTGTGCTTTTCGACAAATTCTTTGCATAATAACAGACCAAGTCCTGTCCCCTGTTCGTCATTTGTACCTAATGTAGATATTGTACTACCTATTACAAAGAGAGTTTCCGCAATTTTATCAGGAATACCTACTCCAGTATCTTTTACAGAAAAGATTTTATTGTTATTATCACTATTTTCAATATTGATTGTAATCTTACCACCTGGATTTGTAAATTTTATTGAATTGGAAACCAAGTTTCTAACAACAGTGCTTATCATTTCCTTATCAATTAAAATTTCCTCTTTCGTATCAACTTTATTAATAATGGATATACCTTTTGCATCAGCAACAGGTTTGATAAAACTTATAGTCAGTGCTACCATATCAAAGGCGTTAACCAATTGTGGATTAAATTCTATCTTGTTTAACTGAGACCTTGACCATGTAAGTAGGTTTTGTATTAAGTCAAAAGTGTTTTTTGCACTGTATTGAATACATTCGAGGGATTCGATTTTATCTTCTTCTGTCATATTTTTATAATCCCTGACCATGAGTTCAATCAGTTGATACATTGAAGAGACAGGACTCCTCAGGTCGTGGGAAACTATCGAAAAAAACTTGTCTTTTTGTAAGTTACTCTCTTTTAATTTATCATTTATAAGGCTTAATTCTTCGTTCAAATTAGCTAACTCTGCATTTTTTGCTTCAATAATATTTTTATTTAAGGTAAGTAATTTATTAGTTTTCTTTTTATTACGGTTTTTAATAAACAGCATGACGCTAAGTAAAGCAATAAATCCTGCGGCAATAATTACAATTGTGGATATATAGTATTGCTTGTCGTATTTCCTTTTTAATTGGGCATTTTCTTTTTCTTTATTTGCAATTTCATATTTCATATTTAAATTTTCAACAACTTTCGACTTTTCGACTTCATTCAATTTATTTTGAATTTCATAATATCTGTTTAAATATTCATGAGCTTTTTTATAATTCTTTGTTTTCTGATTCAAAGAATCTAACATTTGGTATGTATTCATAAGTAGAGACAAGGATTGAGATGGCTCAAGAATTTTCAATGCATCGTTTAGATATTTTTGTGCTTTACCATAATTTTTGATAGAAAAATATACTTCACCTATAGCAAGACATGTGGTAGCTATACCTATTTGATTATTCATTTTTTGTTTAATCTCAAGAGATTTTTCGAGCCATTTAATTGATTCCTGATAATCCTTTTTTTCAAAATATAATGCCCCAAGATTATGATATGATATAGCCAAGTTAGAAAGCTTATTAAGTTTTTCGTTTATTTTTATAGATTCAATCAAATACTTCATTCCTTCGTCCAAATTGCTTTTTGCCAAACAAGAAGAAAGATTTACATATACTGTTGCTAAATTATCCAAATCATTTTTTGACTTAAAGTATTTTTCAGCTGAAAAGAAATATTTAATGGATTCATCACATTTATCTTTGGCTCTCATAATTAATCCCTGACCGATATTGATGAAAGCAAGAATATTAATATTGTTATATTTTTTAGCATATTTTTCAGCAAGGTTAATATTGTCAGTAGCTTTATCAATAAAGCCTACACGTAAATAATTCAAGCCCATATTGAGATATGTCCTTGCCAAAAATTCTTCAGTATTTAATTTTTTTGATTGATTAATTACCTCATTGAAAATTGAATTGGATTTGTCAAATTCTCCTGATTTCCCGTAAGCTATACCTGTGAAAAGTTGCAACTGTAATTTTGCTTTTGAGTCACTGCTCTTTATAGTTTTTTCGATTTTTTTTATTAATTCAAAAGATTTTTGGATGTCTGTATCTAAATAAGTATCAATTAGCTCAAAGTAAACATTCAATTTTTCTGAGTATGTCAAATTATTTTTTAGTAAATTTTCGAGAGAATCAATTTTTTCAATTGACATAGTTTCAGTATAAATCAAAGCCAGAAAAAGGATAAAAATTAATCTTCTCATATTAAAATCCACGTTATTTTTAACCAATTAATAAACTGAAAACACAAAAATAACAAAATAGCGACAAAAAAGAATTAATTTATGAATAATAGAACAGACTTTGTTAATGAATTAAAAATTTTCAGAATAGATTAACACCATTTTTTAAATTGTTTCGTTGCTAATGTTTTAGAAATTAATTGATTTGACTGATGAAGAAAAAATTGAATATAGCAGGTTTATTATTATTGGGATTGATAACTTTTACTCCAAGTTTGTATTCCCAGTGGGCTGTAATGCATACCGAAGCAGACAGCCTGATAAAAAAGGGGACATTTCATGTTTATAATATCGAATTTGATTCAGCATCGGTATGCTTTAAGAAGGTTATTGAAATGAATCCAGATAATCCGGCAGGTTATTTTCTTGATGCAATGGTGGAATGGTGGAAGATAAGACTGTTCAGAGAAACAGAAAAATATGATAACTTATTTTTAAAGAAGATTGATAAAGTTATTGAATTATGTGAAGCAAGACTTGATACAAATATTGTAGATATTACAGCTTTGTTTTTCTTGGGTGGAGCTTATGGATACAGGGGAAGATTTCACGCCATACGACAAAATTATATGAATGTTGCCAATGATGGTAGAAAGGGTTATGAGATATTGACAGAATGCTGGAAACTTGCACCCGGAAATCACGATATTCAATTGGGTACTGGTATTTATAATTACTTCGTTGTAGCTTTTTCAGAGCAATATCCTGCATTAAAGCCATTGACTGCTTTTTTCCCAAAAGGTGACAAGAGAATAGGAATCTTACAGTTGCGTTCAGCAGCGAAATATGCCAGGTATGCATCAATTGAAGCTAAAGAAGTATTGCTTCAGATATATTATCAGTTTGAGGAAAATTTCCCTGAAGCTTTGACCATGGCAGAGGATTTGGCATTTACATATCCTAAGAATCCTTTTTTCCAAAGATACCTTGCAAGAGCATACACAACCAATGGTTGGGAATATCAGGATAAAGCTGAAGAATTATGGAGGGAGATACTAAAAAAGTGTATAACCAGAGAAATTGGTTACGACAGGTTAACATCAAGGGAAGCACTATATTATGTTGGGCTTACACTAATGAGAAAGCAGGATTATGAAACAGCTTTAAAGTATTTGTATAAATGTGATGAAGCTTGTCGTGCTGTGGATAAAGATGGACCTTCGGGATTTATGGTAAAGACTAATTTGTATATAGGAAGAATTCTGGATTTGCAGGGTAAGCGAAAATATGCTATCAAACAATACGAAAAAATTTTGAAATGGAAAGATTATGACGGTTCACATGAATCAGCAAAAAAATATTTGCAAAAACCATACGGAAGTTAAGTTATATAAAAGATATTTTTATCAACAACTATTTTTTTTGGCTCATTTTGTTTTATTGGTTTCTTTCAATGAGCTTTTTGCAGATGGAACTATTACACCTTCAGTAAAAAAGATTAAACTTGGGGTAGATGTA
>RCNQ01000233.1 GCA_003731675.1 Bacteroidetes/Chlorobi group bacterium ChocPot_Mid | reverse complement strand
CGAATTCTTGGATATCCTCTATCACCTTCGATTGAAGTCATTTGCGATGTTTCTTCACCACAGATGTAAGCACCAGCACCGGAGTGAATATAAAAATCCAAGCGAAAATCAATGTTTAATTGTTCTTTCAGACTTTTTTCAAGTTTATCTCCAAGTAAACCTCTATCGTAAGCTTCATCAATTGCTGTCTGCAAGATTTTTTGCCATTTCTGGTATTCTCCACGAATGTAGATGTAAGCTGTTCTGACACCCATTGCATAACTTGCAATTAAAGTTCCCTCGATTAACTGATGTGGATTGAATTCAAAGATTTGCCTGTCTTTGAAAGAGCCGGGTTCAGATTCATCACCATTAACACACAAATATTTTGTGATACTTCTGTCTTTTGGCATAAACGACCATTTTAATCCTGTTGGGAAAGCGGCACCACCACGTCCTCGCAATCCTGACTTTTTTACTTCGTTGATAATATCATCGGGAGACATTCTTACGGCTTTTCGAAAAGCATTGTATCCACCATTTTGTACATATACATCAAATTTGTGTAAATCCGGTATTCCGGGTAACAATAATTTCGGGCTATCTTCAAACATAATATTTCAAAATTTTAATTATTAATTTCTGTAATTATTATAAATAATAAAATTAGTGAATTTGTAATAAATAACCTAAAAATTTATGGGTATTTTTAGAGTTTTCTTGAATTAACTTTTTGTATGATTTAAGTTTATGTTAATTTATTTTGATTATTTTTTATCCATAATCCTGATAAGCATTTTTTGCATAATATAAAGGGAGTCAGTAGATGTGGATTTTAAAATGGCATCTGCTTCAGTAAGTGCCTGAAAAGCTCTCTCAATTTCGTCAGGTGAATAAAGTTTAAGAGTAGCAAGATATTCTGAAACAAACATTGGGTTTACACCTAATGAAGCGGCAAGTTTGTAACGGTCAGGATTGAGTACAGACTCTTCGATTAATTTGAAAAGAGCGGTAAAATAATTAATAAGTACTGTCATAATGAGCATTTCTTTTCTATCTGTTGCGAGCATATTTTCAAGAATTTTTAGTGAAAGAGCAAGGTCTCGTTTCCCAATAGATTTTTGAAGTTCGTAAACGTTGTAATCACGGTTTTCTCCAATTAGAAAATTTATATCATCTGAGGTGATTTCTTTTCTATCAGCTACGAAAAGGAGGATTTTGTCAATTTCTGAGTTTAAATCACGAAGGTTTGGATTAGTGTACATAACCAGCATTGATGCGGCTTCGGGAGTTATGTTTTTGGATTTTGACTTAAATCTTCTTATTACCCAGGAAGGTAGCTGATTTTCCCAAATTTTTGGGAATTCAATCCAATCGTATTTTGTTAGAATAGTATGGTAAGGAAATCCAGACGAGTTAATAATTTTTTCTGCTTTTGCTTTGTTTGTTTTACTTTCAAAGGCAGAAGAAAGTCCGTTTAGTTTTTTAATATTAGCTTTTAAAATAAGTATGGTAGTATCCTGAGGACTTTTAAGGTAATTAGCAAAAGGTGAAGATTGCTCAGTTTTTTTCGATATTCTTCCCGAAAAAAGTTTTTCGAAGTTGTTTACGGTTACAACTCTTCTTTTTGATATGAAAGGGAAAATATTGCAACTGTTGATAATGTCGCTTTGTGAATGTACCTCAGCATCTTTTATTTCGGACTCTGAATAAGATTTATCTTCGGAGATGAAGAAACGGAGGATTTTTTCGTAAGCTTCTTCCAAGAGAAATTCTTCTTCGCCGAAAAGCAGTAGGATTTTCGGATATTTCTTTTCTGTAATGATATTTTCAATAGAGGTCATCATTTTTTAAATGGTCCATTGTGCAGAAACACGTTGCGGAGCATCAACAGGAAAGCCCAAGAAACGTTGAGCAACTTCAAAAAAAGTAGAAGGAATGTCAGTTACAAAAAATTTAATATTTGGTTTGACAACAAATTCATCTTTTTCCTCAACGAGTTTTTTATCTTCAGCTAAAAGTCTTAAAGCATGCACAGCGGCATGTTCTCCAGAGTCAATTAATGTGACTCTCGGCATAAGTTCAGTTAGCAATGGACTAAGAAGCGGATAATGTGTGCAACCAAGAACGAGAGTGTCTATTTGAGCTTCTTTTAAAGGTTTCAGGTATTCTTCAGCAATCATTCTTGCGGCAGGATGCATTACCCAACCTTCTTCAACAATGGGGACAAAAAGAGGGCATGCTTGTGGGAAGACCTCGATTTTTTCATCTTTTGCAAGTTCTTTAATTGAGTTGGAATAAGCACCGCTGTTGATAGTTGCACGGGTTCCGATTACTCCGATTTTTTTATTAATAGAAGCACGGATTGCTGAGCTTGCTGCTGGATTAATCATACCTATTACGGGGATATCGACAGATCCCCTGACTGTTTCGAGTGCAACTGACGAAGCAGTATTGCAGGCGACGACTATCATTTTTACACCTTGTTTTACAAGAAATTCAGAACATTCTTTCGCATAGCGTTTAACGGTATCTTCTGATCTATTGCCGTAGGGTACTCTTGCTGTATCACCAAGATAAATATATTTTTCAAATGGGAGAAAGCGAATAAATTGTTTCAGGACGCTTAGTCCTCCGATTCCTGAGTCAAAAACTCCGATTGGTTTTGAATTTTCCATAAGTGCATTTATTTAAATATTTTTAAAATTTCAAACGTATAAAAAATTTAAATTTAAGCAAATTTTTTAAATTAAACAGGTTGTATTTGATAGGATAAACGATGTAAAAGATATTTATATAATATTAATATTAAGTTTATTAGTTTTGTAGCATTAAATTTATTAAAAAATTGGTTATTAATATGATTTGAGAGGATTATATGTCTGAAATAAGGAAATTGGGAGTAATAACGAGTGGTGGTGACTGTGGAGGTTTGAACGCAGTCATCAATGGTGCGGCAAGGATGGCTCATCATCTTGGAATTGAGATTTGCCTGATACCGAATGGTTATGCCGGACTTTATAATTTATCCAACTTAACACCTGTTATAATTGATTCGGCAAGGGCTGACAGGATAAATTCTGAGGTTGCAGGTTCGGAAGCAGGTCACTCAAGAGTTAAAATTTCGAAAATACAAGACCCTGATAAGTATGAGAAGATTAAGGCAGGTTTGAAGCAACATGGTATTGATGGTTTGATTATTGCAGGTGGAGATGATACTGGTTCAGTTGTAGTTGATTTGATTACTAAGGGGATTAAATGTGTGCACGTACCAAAGACAATGGACTTGGATTTACAAACCTATAGTGTTGGTGGTGATTCTACGATTAACAGAATATCCAAGTTTACTGCCGATTTGAGAACGACAGGTTTGACACATAACAGAGCTTTAATTATTGAGGTTTTTGGAAGGTATGCAGGTCATACTGCATTCAGGGGTGGGATTGGTGCTGATGCAGACTGTATATTAATACCGGAAGTTCCTGTCGATTATGAGGTCGTTTACAATCATTTTAAGAAAACTTATATTAATCGTTTGTTGTCAAGTGATGTTAAGGGTTCAACCTATATAATTGTTGCGGCTGAGGGAGTTAAAGACAAGGAAGGGCAACATTTTACTGATGATACTACAGGACAGGATTCATTCGGGCATAAACGGCTTTCGGGTGTCGGAAAATATATCAGAGAGCATTTAGAATACTTTATGAAAAAAGACCCTGAATGGGAAGACGTATTGAAAAAAGAAGGAATTTTTGTACAGGGAATTTATGAATATCCTGAAATACGTGAAGTAAGTCTCGGTCATTTGGTTAGGGCCGGCGAAACAAGTAGTTATGATGTTACTTTTGGTAAGCAAGGTGGAGGCGGAGCTGTGCTTTTGATTACTAATGGTATTACAGGAGTAACCGTAGTTGGAGTTGAAGCTGAGGTTGTTACGTATATCCCAACTCAGGAAGCAATCAAACAAAGGTATGTGGATATTAATGAGATTGAATTTTATGAATGTCTGGGAGTTTGTTTTGGCAGGGACCCAGATGAATATCATCCAAAGTTCGAGAAGCAGGAAGGTGTAATCCACAGGTATATGTGATAGATTTGGAAGCACAAGAATATTGTTCTTAAAAGGATTTTTAATTTTGATTGATATAAGAGAGTTTTTAATTATTTGAATCTATTTAAGGAATGGGCAAATTAAATAAGGTTTTAAAGGGATTTATATTTTATTTTATGCTGATTATATTTTTTAATATACTATTAGCTGAAGATAAGAAGTGAAAGATATGCCGAGAAGAAATCCTGATATGAACAAGACCGGGAAAACTGAAGAACGAAAAGAAAAAATTC
>RCNQ01000232.1 GCA_003731675.1 Bacteroidetes/Chlorobi group bacterium ChocPot_Mid | reverse complement strand
GTGATGAATAAATTAGTATTAACTTTTATATTGTTAAAGCTATCATATAGTATGATACTTGGAGCTTTTGACTATGCTCTGGAACAGATAGAAAATGTTATTCCAGTTAATGTTATTGAAAATAAGGTTGAACAATCTCCTTTGAATTCTGAGAATTTTTCTGAAAAATTATCAGTTGACAGATGATATTATGCTAATGTAACTTATTTTCAATCATTTAGGGATTCCATTGAATTCTGTATTTCAGTCCATTCATTCATTTTTTCATTGAGCAATAATTTATAATTTTTATATTCAAATTGTTTTTCTCTCATCAATTCTACATTATTGAAATTAAAAGGGTCAGAAAAAAATATTTCTAATGCTTTTATATTATGTTCAATCTCTTCAATTTCATTTTCAATTAATGCAATTTTCTTTTTTAATTTATTGGATTCTTTAAGTAAAAGTTTTTTCTGTTCACGTAGTATTTTGTTTTGGCTTTCTTGGGAGGAGGCAGATTCTTGAAGATTTATTGTTTTTTTCAATGTTAGTGAATTTAATTCATTCAAGGATTCAAGTTTATGCTTCTCGATAAAATCATATATATCACCAGTGTATTCAATAATGCCTTTATTAGTAAAATATATTGTTCTGTTCGTCAGTTCGTGTAGAAAATTTCTATCGTGTGAAACTACGATTAATGAACCATTGTAATTCATCAAAGCATTTTTCAAAACGTCCTTTGCCGCCATATCAAGGTGATTGGTTGGTTCATCTAAAATCAAAAAATTAGACTCTTTTAATAGTAATCGAGCAATAGCTAAACGTGATTTTTCACCTCCGGAAAGGACTTTTACTTTTTTAAAAACATCATTTCCACTAAATAAAAAAGCTCCTAAAAGTTTACGAATCTGACTCCTCATCTCACCGGTTGCCGCACGGTCTATAATTTCCAAAACTGTTGAATTCTGGTCAAGCAACTCTGCCTGATGTTGAGCATAATATCCAATTAAAACATTTGTTCCTATTCTTAGATTTCCATCAAAATCGGATATATCATTTGCAATTATCCTGGACAAAGTTGTTTTTCCTTCACCATTTTTACCAACAAATGCAACCTTTTCTCCCATCTCAATAGCAAAGTTAATTCTATCGAGTATCAACTTATCACCATAGCTTTTCGATAAATCAGCAACTTCTGCTACTAACCTGCCACTTCGGGGAGCTTGTGGAAATCTGAATTTAATTGAACTTACGTCTTCATTTTCAACTTCAATTTTATCCATCTTTTCAAGTAATTTGATTCTTGATTGAACTCGTGAGGATAATGTTGCTTTGTAACGGAACCTTTCAATAAATCTTTCGGTTTGTGCTATTTGTCTTTGCTGATTTTCATATGCATTTATCTGATGTTTCTTAATTTCTTCTCTGTGTTCTAAAAATTTTGTGTAGGGTAGATTAAAATCATATATTTTTCCTAAAGATATTTCTATAGTTCTGTTAGTAACGGCATCCAAAAAATTTCTGTCGTGGGATACAAGGACAATAATCCCCTTATATTTTTTAAGAAAATCCTCAAGCCACTGGATACTTTCAATATCCAGATGATTGGTAGGTTCATCTAATAGAATACAATCCGGTTTTTGAAGCAATATTTTTGCTAATTCTACCCTCATTTGCCATCCTCCGCTGAATTCATTTAAAGGTCTTTGGAATTCATTACGATTAAAACCTAATCCGGTTAGGATTTTTTCAATTTGAGCATGGATATTATTGCCTCCAAATATCTCCATTTTTTCATTTACTTCACTCAGCTCTTGAATTAGTTTCAAATATTCTTTTGATTCAAAATCTTTGCGCTTATTGATTTCAATTTCGAGGTTGTGAATTTTGTTTTCGAGTTCTCTTATGTCTGTAAGCGAATCATAGGTTTCCTCATATACTGATTTTATAGAAATGCTTCTTCCTTCCTGTGGAAGATAACCTATCTTGAAATGATTGGGGAAGCTAATTGTTCCTTCTTCGGGATTTTGTAAACCATTTATTATTTTTAGTAAAGTTGATTTACCTGAACCATTTCTACCAATAAGTCCGATTTTATCATCAGGTCTTATAGTAAAAGTAACACTATCAAAAAGGTATTTTCCTGCAAAATATATTGATATATTTGAAATCTGAATCACTATTAAATTATTAAATAAATTTATTAAAATGGTTTATTTTGAAGTCAACACTGAACAATGATACTACCTTGCATTACTTGCAGTTCAACTATAAATCTTTCCCAGAAAGAAAAAAAGGCTTACAGTCAATTGCTGTAAGTCTTTTATTTTACACCTGTACGCCTGAAGGGAGTCGAACCCCTAACCTTCTGATCCGTAGTCAGATGCTCTATCCAATTGAGCTACAGGCGCAAACTTGACTACGATGTAGCTTTTAGTGAATTCACAAGTTTTGCCAGTTTAGCTTTCTTATTAGCCGCATTGTTTTTGTGAATTATTTTTTTTGCAGATACTTTATCAAGTATCTTTGTAACTTTCTTCAAATTCTCAGAAGCAACTTCAAAATTTTCTGCTGTTCTTACACTTTTAATTGCTTCTTTCAAAGTTTTTTTACTTGTCCTGTTGTACAATCTTGTTTTACGAGATTGCCTTATTCTTTTCAAAGCTGATTTATGATGTGCCATTAATCCCTAAGTTTTTTATTAATAATAATTTTTAGAACATCAAAATTATGAATTATTTATTATTTTACCAAAAATATTTTTTTAATTGAATAGCAATTTATAGCAAAACAAAACATTGATATTAGCCAATCCTAAATAATTAAAAAATATGAGCTTAGTATTTTTTACTAAATTAAATTTGAAAAAAATACTAATAAATTTATTAACCTATTGTAGTAATTGGTAGTTATTTCGGTTACAATTGAAATAAAATGGAACACGGATAATATAATTTAAAAAAATTTGTATTATTTTTGAGACGATTTCTCTAAATTTGTGTCTATATAGATGTGTAGGAAAATAATTTTATAAAATATATATAAATCTAATAAATGTTATTGTTAAACTACTTTAAAAGGGGTTGTAAAATGAAGTTACAAAAACTTATTACTTTATTAATTTCCTTTTTCTTAGCGAGTATTTTCCTGCAATCACAACAGTTGTACGATATTACCCCTACAGAAAAAGATGGTACATGGCAACCAATCAGCGGTGGCACTTATGTTACTGCCGGAGACGATGCTATGGCACAGGTCAATTTACCATTCACTTTCAGAATTGATGAACAGGCGGTTACCTTTGTTTATCCGAATACGAATGGTTACATCCAATTAGGATATAGTTATATGAGTCTATCACCTACACCGGGATATTATTATGGTGGTGGTATGTGTGTCGCTTTTTGCGGTGGTGATGGTTATGAGAGAAGTGGTATTTATTACACAATTACAGGTTCTTCTCCTAACAGGGTTGTGACGTTCCAATGGAATTCATACAGTAACTATTATGGGCAATCATCCTTCCAAATAATGGCTCAAATCAAGCTATATGAAACCTCCAATACTATAGAAATCATATATGGACCGCAAACAGGAAGTGTTTATAGCTATACAAGCTGGATATTCTTTGCAGGGAGACGAATTTCTTCTTATGGGCCTGCTTATAACATTGATCCAGGGAGCCCATCAAGATATGTAAAAGGATATCCAAACTACGAATCTGGTTATACAACAAGATTTTTAGATGCAGCTGATTACGGTACAACTATAAAACAAGGGAAAACATATATCTATGGTAAAGCTGACCCTGAACTAGTTGGTATTTATCCTGCTGGTGGGGAAGTGTTTAGAGTTGGACAAATTTATGGTGGAACAGATCCAAATCAGCATCCTGCTTTATTTATCAAAAGGAAAGCAGGAATGGCAACCGTATTGTTGAATTATCAAATTTATGGTCCTGGTGATTTGTCAGACCCATCAACCAAAATAATTTATCGGGCGAAAGACCCTGTAAATTCATCATTTGATGTTAACCCCGGTAATATTACAGGTGACTCTGCTAGGTACAATTTCACCGCAGGTACAGGTGTTTGCTTTGGTACTGGTGGAAATCTTGATTTGCAAACAAATGCCGGTCAATTTGAACCTGGTGAATATACAGTTGAAGGTAAAATGATTATTGACCAGGTAGGTACTGTTCAACTTCCCGGAAAAAAATTCAACATTGCATTGGCTTGGGATATAGGAATAACAAAAATTGCTAAACCAAGACCAAAATATGAAAAGAAATATCCTTTAGCACCATTAGATTTAGTTGTCAGGGTAAATAATCTCGGATTAAATGATGTTGACCATTTTGAGGTTCTATTAGATGTTTATGATGCAAGCGGCACAAAACTTGGAAATACCAGAACTTTGGATTGGAACAATCCAAGCACACCATTAGCATCTGGTGCTTTCGTGGAAGTTACTCTATCACCTAATTTTATACCTCCTGCAACTGGTGATTATTATTTAGTTGCTGCAGTTAATTTGCTGAGTTCAACGGATTTATTACCATCGAACAATGTATGGCCTCGTTCTGGTGCATCTAATTACTATTTCTCATTTGCTAAAGAAATTGATGTAAGAGGTGTTGAAATTGTATATCCGAAATCAACTGATGAAGTTATTGTCGGAAGACCGATTAATCCAATCGCAAAATTCACTAATCAAGGTGTTAATGATTTGGATTTTGATTCTATATTCTTTGAAATTAAATATAATCAAACAAGTCAGGTCGTCTTCAGGGACACATTAGTTAACTATGTTATTTCAGCAGGTTCCGGTTACGATACAACAAATGTCAGAACTATAAAGAATTTTGTACCTCCGTTTCTTGGAGAATATCAGATTTGTGCAACAATTTATTCTCCCTGGGATAATAACCCTCTAAGCATTAGAAAAGTTTGCACTAATTTTACAGTCAATTCTGGTTTAATTGGTACATACACTATTGGTTCAGGTTCAGGTTCAAAACATTTTGCAACAATTCAGGAAGCTGTTGATGCACTTTATAAGTATGGTGCTGGAGGACATGTTATTTTTGAATTAAAGGACAGAGGACCTTATGTTCTTGGAGATGTAATGGAAGACAGACCTGCACTTGACTTGTCGTCATATATTCACGGGATGGGACCTGATGCTACAGTAACATTCAGACCATCTGCTGACAGAGCTGTAGAAAAAGGTGGAAATAACAGTGGTGTCACAATTCACGTTTGTGCTGGGAATGGCTATGGAATTGTTTTGGGGCAAAATACTGACCCATTAAATCAATATGCTATTTGTCCATCAGTTTTCCCATCACAAAAAAATAAATATTCAAAACCAAATGGATATTTTATTTTTGATGGTGGTCAAAATAAATCAATCAGATTTATTCTAAAAACACGAACCGATGTTCAAAAATACACTCACAATGTATTTTTCTTGAAGCAAGGTTCATCTAATAATCAAATCAAGAATTGTATTTTTGAAAATGAATACAAGAATGCCGCTGGTAATAGTCTTACACCACATGTATTCCTACCACACTTGAGAACATCTGGTTCATTGGTAGATTATATGACAGATCAGTACCTAAGTACAACAGGTTACAGTGCCGCAATCGTATTAAGAACAGTTGCACCAAAAGATAAATCCGGTGGCAACACACTATACAATCTTGATACATTGACATGTAACAACAACATAATCTCAGGCAACGAGATAACCGGATTTGGATACGGAGTAGTTGACATGGGAGGTGGTGC
>RCNQ01000231.1 GCA_003731675.1 Bacteroidetes/Chlorobi group bacterium ChocPot_Mid | reverse complement strand
TTACTAAAAACTACGGCTGGAAAACCATATTTATTTCTCATTTGAACATATCCTGGATTATTAGGTATATTTGACATAGTACAAACCCTGCCAGGTACTTTTAATGGTATCAAAGGCAAATGGTCTTCATTCGGATCCTTCGCACATTTAATTACAACATTACCCCCTCACAATAATAATATGGACGGCTTTTATTTAGGTCGCAAGAAGTATGATGATAACAATTATTAGGATTTTGTGATACTGCAACATTTATCATAAAACAATGAACAATTAAAAGGATTAATATAATTTTCATATTGCCACCTAAAAGTTAATTATCTGATTAATTCTAAGTCTTAATTTTTCTTTGAACTCGGAAACAGTCAGATTCTGTCCAAATCCAAAGTCGTCCCCTGGGTCTATTACTATCCCATTTTTAATCGGATATAAGGTTGCAACCTCAGAATAATATTTTATGGGTCTCAAATTGTAATAAAATTGTTTGAAATGAGTACATACTAGAGATGGAATAAGAAATACAATATATTCATTGTCAGATTTTATATACCTATCTGTGCTATCCCCTATCATTTTATTAGTACAAAAAGGTAAATCTTGATTAGCGCCTATGTTCCATTCTTCTCTGTATACAAATTGAAAACAGTTGCCTGAATCATTTGACTGTAAAGCTTGTATATCTGGTTTTTTTTCTTCTGATTTTAAAATAGGGTAGGGTGGAAGTGGCTTACAAGTAGGTATAACTTTCCCTTTTATTGGGTCTAATATAGTACAGTTAACGACTATTTGATTTTTTGCGATTTTTGCAGACGTATCATAAATTAATGTTGTATAGTTTACCGAAATATGAGCAATAATTCCAGAAAATACAATTGCCTTATCAAATTTAAAATCAGGTTCTTGATTTTCTTCAATTAAACGCCTAGTTCTTTCTATTAATTCATAAGGATAAATCAAAAAATTTGTGTCTTGATGATGTTCATAAGATTCAAATAGAAGCGAATTGTAATCTGTTACTTCGAAATAAAGTTTCCGTAAATATTTAACCGTGTCATTAAAAGTTTGTCTGTCCATGAATTCGTAAAACTCAGTTGATGTAACATTTTTGCACAAACTATCCATTGCCAAATAAGATATCATAACATCCAGTGGCATATCGGTTGTCAAATAAGGAAAATATGGTGGTTTCTGAAAGTTTAAGGTTAAACCAAGATATTTTTCCTGACAGGGAGGATTTTGCGATAATATGGTAATATTAGCACAGATTAATATTGAAACAATAAAATGTAATAGATTTGGTCTCATAAAATCACCCAGTTAATTATTAAAAAATAATATCAAAGTTAAAAAAAATAATAAACTATACAATTATTTTTTATTAATTAATTAACTGGGAAAATTATTCTACAAAATAATTGAATCATCCATACGAAAAATTTACTTTTAAATATTTACTTTATCAAAACCAGCTTCCCCGTTTCCACTTTCCCATTTGCCTGAAGGACATAGTAATATGTGCCGCTGGCTAAAGCGGAGCCGTCGAATGTGAACTCGTGAGTTCCATCACTAAGATATCCTTCAGCTAAAACATCAATGACATAACCAAGAGAATTATAGACAGTAATTTTTGCATAAGTAGGTTCTTCGAGATTAACAGATATTCTTGTTTTTTCTGAGAAGGGGTTGGGGAGAATAAATAATTCACTTTTGGTAATTTCTTCAACTTTTGTAGTGGATTTCAAGCTTTTGTATATACCCTGTCTGTTTGTACCTGCATATATATAACCATCCAAATCACAAATTAATGCTGTTATTTCGCAACTGTCCAAGCCATCGTAAATTTCCTGCCAATCCGTACCACCATCGCTTGTCCAAAAGACTCCTTTACCTCTGATATTTGATGACACAAAAACATCATCATTTCTGTTTACTGCTACTGCTGAAAGTGGCAAAACCTCATTAAATATTTTTATATTGTTTTTGTATAAACCGCTTTTTTCGCTTGTTCCTGAAACGATAAAATATAAATCATTTTTTGTGTTTAATACAAATTTATCCACTTCGAGACCATCAAAATAAGATACAGGAAACCATGACTCTGCTTCATCAGTTGAATAGTAAAGTCCGTTGTTTAATGCAACAAACAAAGTATCGTTTTTGGCTATTATATCTAATGCTTTTATGCTGTCGTTTTCAATTGGTAATCCTGTATTTAAACTTCGCCAGCCGATTTCTAAACTATAATCCATAGTTAGTACACCTCCAGTATTTACTGAACCTATAGCTGAAACAAAATGATTTATATCATCTTTAAAGAAACATATTGATGTTGGATGAATTTTATTCATTTTTCCAAATGTTTCCAAACCAGAAGCTATTATGTCACATATTAAGTGATCATAACACACATAAGTTATAGGTTTGTTTATTAAATAATGTATATATGATTTAATCTTATTGACATTATTAGGTACAAAATGCCAATAATTCCAGTTTATACCACTATCGTATGAAGTATAAATACCTATATTTGTACCTGAAATAATGACATTTAAACTATCATTTGCTAAAACAGAAACCTGTAAATTATCTTCAAACGATGTTTTCAACCAAGATGGATAACAACGATCATATAAAATAGAAATTAGAAATAATAATATTAACATTATTTTTTTCATATATTCTTTAGGAATTTTAGTAAAAATAAAAAACTAATATTAACAATTTTGGCAATAACAATTTGGATCTTTTTCATTGAAGTCAGTTGATAAAAAATCAAAGTTTACTTTTTTATTAAAATTTAGAAATGCTTTTTTCTCATCATCAGATTTTAGTTCCCATTCAGAAAAACTAAAGTTGTCAATGTTTATTGTTACTATTCTTTTTCTATTAGTCCTTATTTCATTATTATCAATCTCAACTGTACAACACCAGCCACAATCAAATTCTATTATTATCTTTATATTACAATATGCGTCTTTTGGAATATTGATTGGTAGTAATCGCCTTTCATAATTAAATGGTTCAATAGGAGGAAGTTTCATTATATATTCATTCCCTGAGTCGATAAGCTTATTCGACAAAGAATAAACCCAATAATAAATTCTGAAAGAATTTCCTGATTCAGTTAATTTTGCCCAACAATTTCGACCATCCTTTCCAAATATTCCAATCTCAAAAGGTAAAGGCAATGTTATTTGTTCTGTACAATCCTCACACAAATTCTTTGGTTTTTCACCACACCAACATTCAGGTCTCTTAGTCACTCCATCCTCGTAATAAGGATAGCAACAGTACGTTGGCAAAAAACCTCCACATAGACAACTTTGAAAATTTTCGCCATAAAAATTTGTGAATTGTTTAATAAGATCATCATTTCTAATAAATCTTTCTTTTGCTAAATTGATTCCATATAAGAATTGCTTCTTTTTAAACATCAAAAGCTCTCTATTTCTATTTCCTCCATCTATTTCTCTGCTTAAATCTAACGAATTAATTGCATCATCAATTAATTTCTCAGCACAACTTGTAAAGTTAGAATATTGAGTCTCCAATATTCCTTTCCAAACTTCTAATTTATTATACTTTTGAATAACATCTTCACAAAAAATAGTTTTTATTAATTTTTCACAACAATCTCTTAAGTCAATTTTCAAATAATGTTCAAAAGTTTCCTTCTTGATATAAGGCACATACATTAAATTTAAATTACAATCATTTGATAATTCAGTTCCAAAAAATAATTCTTTCTTAATTGTGTTATCAAACAAAAATTTATCTCCGGCTTTACCACAGGGTTCAGTTTGTAATAAATTAGAAAAAGTATTTTTATAAGAATTTCCATATAAATTATCTACGGTATTTATTGGAGTATAATCCGGCATTTTCCTTCCATACAACCTATCAATTGCATTATCCAATTGTTGTGCAGGAATATTTGATTGCTTTGGATAGCATAACTCCTCAACTGTTTTGAAATAACCGGGTAATGGCTCATTCGTTGGCATATACTGAGAACCACCTGCAACCATGTTGTAAGTATCCTGAGCTATTTTTTTTCGGCAACTAGTACAACCGCTACTGCTCTTTTGCTGAGTAGTCTCGTCATTTACCTTTATCCTTGCTTTATATTCTTCGTAAGGAGACATAATTTAACCTATACAATATCGGCATTCAGTATGTTACATCTCATTTCGAATATTGACGAAGCAGATAAAGTACTTTCTGCTCTTAAACCCAAATTTACCGGACCAAAAAAATTATCAAAAAACAAATGTAATTTGTTTGTACTGCTAAAATTTGTTTTTTCAAAACGGTAAACTTCAACGACACCATTTGGTCCGCCTATTCCAACGGCATTTTCAATGACTGATAATTCAAGCCATGGATATAACCCCGGTCCAAAATCTAACTCAATTTCCATGCGAAATTTCAAATCTCCATTACGATTTCCATAAAGAAAAAGCATGTTGCGTAAGGAAGTTGGAGCATTTGTATAATTTGACATTTTTGTCTGTTGGTTCATTGCCATAGCTCTGACCCTTCATTGAAGAATATACCGCTAGTAACTGCAACTACTTTTG
>RCNQ01000230.1 GCA_003731675.1 Bacteroidetes/Chlorobi group bacterium ChocPot_Mid | reverse complement strand
ATTGCAAAATTCCCTTTTTCAAGAACTCCGGCAGTTGGCATATCAACAATAAATCTGGTTTCATAGATGGCTTTTTCACCTGCACTTCCCTGAGAAAAAGTAGGTGAATAAGTCAATAGAATCATAATAATGTAAATATATTTGTTTAAATTCATTTTCCCCCCTTAATTAATTATATCTAACTTAATGAAAATTATTAATAATATCAAATTTATGTATCAGCTTTTTTTACCTTATATAACCTAAATATACATTTGATTTTTTGCTATATTTTCCTTAATTTTGTAGTTCCTTGAAAACGGCGGGTGTAGCTCAGTTGGTAGAGCACCAGATTGTGGCTCTGGTGGTCGTGGGTTCGAACCCCATCGCTCGCCCTGATATTTGTGTAAATAGTATTAAAATTTATTGATTAAATAATCGTTTATACAAATTAATTAATAAGAAAATTAATGTTGTTTTAATAAGGAATTTTATGAACGAAGAAAATGCACTCTATCAAAGAGTTTTAGGAATAATCGAAAAGGAAATCAGACCTTTTATTGAAGCAGATGGCGGACACATACAGTTGCAAGATGTTTTAGAGGATGGCACAGTTTATGTGCGATTGGCTGGCGCATGTGCTGGTTGCCCGGGTGCAGCAATGACACTTAAAGGTGGTGTTGAAAGAATTCTCAAGATGAAAGTTGACGGAGTTAAGGAAGTCAAATTAGCTTATTAACAGAGCTTGAGTTAAAAAGTTCAATTATGGGCTGTCTAAAAAAGACAGTCCATTTTTTATTTTGTTTGTTTCAAAATTCCATCAAAAGGACTTAATACTCTGTCGAGTACACCCTTGAAAAGTGAAATTGCAATACCGTAATTGGTTATGGGAACTCCTGCTTGTCTTGCTTTTTCTATTCTAACTAATTTTTCTGTTCTTGTAAGCATACATCCACCACAATGAATGATGACAGCATAATCATTAATATTTTTAGGGTAATCTCTTCCAGAAGCAACGTCTATTTCAATATCAAACCCGAGAAATTGCCTTAAAAGTTTCGGGATTTTTACTCTGCCGATGTCATCTTCATTAGGATGATGGCTACAGGCTTCCGCAATTAGCACCTTGTCATCTTTCTTCAATGTTTTTATTGCAGATATTCCTTTTATTTCTTCAGGTAAATCGCCTTTAAAACGAGAAAATAAGATTGAAAAAGTTGTGCAGGGAATATCGTCAGGTGTATTGGCTACCATGAAATCAACAACCTGAGAATCGCAAACCACAAGGTCGGGCTTTTTCTTTAAGGAATTCAATACTTGCAAATATTCACTTTGCTTGACCATTATTGAAATTGAATCATTATCCAAAATATCTCGAATTGTTTGTACCTGAGGCAAGATGATTCTACCTTTGGGTGCTTCCTTGTCAATTGGGATAATCAAAATGACTGTACCATTTTTGGGGATTAAATCTCTTATCAATGGTAAGGGATTTGTAAATTCTTCTGGAAGAATTTCAAGTAATAAATTTTTAAAATCGGTAATGTATTTCTCCCTGTTTTTTTTATTGGTAGAAGAACAAATAAGAATCCTGTCGGTTTTCATTTGTAGCTTTGATAGGAATTCTTCAGTTACAGGAGAAATATCAATTTTATTTACAGCTAAAATGAATTTTATTTTTGCATTTTTGAATGCTTGGACTAAATCTGCTTCGTAATCAGTCCAAATGTTGTTCTCAAGAATTAAAACAGCCACGTCTGCCCTATCCAGAATTTTCATAGTTCGTTCAATACGCTTTTCTGATAGCAAGGATTTGTCATCAATACCTCCCGTATCCAGAAAATTTACAGGACCGACAGGAAGTAGTTCCATTGATTTTTCTACAACATCTGTTGTTGTACCAGGTACTTCGGATGTAATCGCAACATCCTGATTGGCAATCATATTCAGGAAGCTTGATTTGCCTACGTTTGTTCTGCCGAAAAGAGCAATTTGCACTCTCATTGACTTAGGTGCCTGAGACATAAATTCTATTATTATTTTATTCATTAAATAATTAATTTGCGTTACTGACGAATAATAATGTAAAAATTTCATTTTTAGAAATAACAAAGAAGAAAATTATCTTCAGTATCTGAAAATAAATTATTATTTTAAGAATTATTATTTTTTTAAAAAGATTATATTGAAATTTTTAGTATTAAATATTGTCGCAATAATTTTATTGGTATCTTGCCAGGAAGCAAATATTACTCCTTGGTATCCGCCTGTAATAAAGCCAACTGAGAAAGATACAATTTGGGGCGATTATTTTCCGAACAGTCCTGGTACAGAGTGGGAATATAATGTAACTGTAGATAATCAGTACAAAGGTAGTGTGAAAATTGTAATTGAGAAACGTGTTTTGCTACCAGATACGACATCTGCATCTCAATGGGCTTTTGAAGAGTTAGGAGAAAAATACATTAATTTCGTTGCAATAGTTCAAGATTCAGTTTTCTTTTTTACGGATACAAAGCAGTTAAAAAACATTAACACAAGACTCAAAAGCTACATATTACCAGTGGATAAATTTCGTAATTGGAACGTAAGAAATTTCGAACAAAGCCAAGGTTCGGACAAGTCTTCAGGAGGTTCGATGATTGGTTCAATCACTGTAGCGGCTGGAAAATTCGACAATGTATATGAAATTGAAAGGATTACAGATGCTCAGGACAGAAAAGCACACGAATGGATTTCCTTCGTGGCAGGAGTTGGCTTAATCCGAAAAGAGACGCTCGACAACAGCTCGAATAAGACTACAGTATGGGAATTGAAAAGCTATACAATCAGGTAAATTTAGCAGATAATCATTACAGAATGGTTACAGTTTATAAAATCTTTAAGAATTTCAGAAAAAATAAAATAATTTTGTTTTAATTTTGTCAAAGATTTTTTGGGAATGGAGTTTCCCTGTAACCGCCACAGAATTGGCTGATGACTCCTAATTAATTTTAATATTTTTTAAATTAATTAGAGAGGATATTGTGTTAGAAATATTTTTAGTGGCTTCTTTTTGGCTTTTCTTATCAATTTTATCAGCAATTATAGCAGATAGATTGAAAATCTCAATTGCTTTGATAGAAATCATTGTTGGTGCTATCACTGGATATATAGTTTACGAATTGGGATATTTTGATTCCCTTCAGACAAATTCAGAATGGTTTAAATTTATTGCTTCATCGGGAGCAATACTATTAACATTCCTTGCTGGAGCAGAACTCGAACCATCAACATTAAAAAAGAAATTCAATGAAGTATCAGTAATTGGAATAATCGGCTTTTTTGCACCATTTATTGGTTGTACTTTAATCGCTTACTATATTTTATCTTGGAGTTTATCTGCAAGTTTGTTGGCAGGCATATCTCTTTCGACAACATCAATGGCTGTGGTTTATGCAGTGATGTTAGAATACGGGTTTAATAAAACAAGTTTTGGCAAAGGAGTCCTTGGTGCATGCTTTATAAATGATTTGGGAACGGTAATTGCATTAGGATTAATCTTTGCTCCATTTACATATAAAACTTTGGTATTTGTTGGAGTTGTTGTTATTTCTATTTTTATCCTGCCAATTATCACAGAATTTTTAACAAAGCACTATGCACGAAAAACAGCAGCCATTCGAACCAAATGGATTGTATTCTTACTTTTCGCATTGGGAGCTTTAGCTATTTGGTCGGGAAGCGAACCTGTGCTCCCTGCATATATAGCAGGAATGGTATTGGCTGGTCTAATCAGCAACTATAATTTATTTATCCGAAGGTTAAGGACTTTGACCATTGGCTTTCTTACTCCATTTTATTTCCTTCGGGCAGGAGCATTAATGTCAATACCTGCTGTAATCTCAGGACCCATAGTCTTCTTATTGCTTTTCCTTGGCAAAGTAATATCGAAAATTTTTGGGCTATATCCTGTCATCCGAAAATTCAAGGAAGACACTAATGAAAAATGGTATTATACACTGCTTATGTCAACCGGATTGACTTTTGGTACAATATCAGCTCTTTATGGATTTTCTCATGGTATTATTAACAGTTCACAATATTCATATTTGGTCGCTGTTGTAATAGCAAGTGCAGTTATACCAACACTCGTTGCTAACAAGTATTTTTTACCAAAACACTTGTTAGAAAAACCTGTAATTGATGAAGAATTATCTCAGTATGAAAATTATATAAAAAAAATTGACATTAATGAAAAATAAAATAGATGAGAACTATAATATTGTTCTTATCGGCATTTATTGCATCAATCATTTCCGGTATCTCAGGATTTGGAGTAGCATTACTTTTACTTCCTGTATTATCATCAATTACCGTATTGAGTCTACAAATGCAATTCTTATTATTTGTCAGAACTTTTGAAATATCGTAAATTTGCTGGAAAGAAAGCGTTTAAGAATTGTTAGCTATTATAACAAATCGAAGAATCTTAGTCTGTATTTGCTCAAAAACAATTAATTTTGTATGGATTGATTTTATGAATTTTATGGATTTAAAATGATTAACGATGATATAACCAAAGAAGAACTTTTGCAGGAATTGGAGAAACTGAGAAAAGATTATATATCTCTAAATATTGCATATCAGAAAGAAATTACTGACCGCAAGCTAGTGGAGGAGAAATTAAGAGAATATAATCCACGAATTGAACTTGCCATGGAATCTGCCGATATGGCTTGGTGGGAAATGGATATTTCAACAGGGGCTGTAACAATCCATAAACGCAAAGCTGAAATGCTTGGGTTCCCTCCTGAACAGTTTAAACATTACAAGGATTTCATGGTATTGGTTCATCCAGACGACAATGAGAAAGCAATGAATGCAATGCGTAGTCATTTAGAAGGGTTAATTGATAAATACGAAATTGAATATAGAATCTTAACTAAAACTGGAAGCTATAAATGGTTTTATGATATAGGTAGCATTACAAAAAGAGATGAGAACGGAAAACCGCTTAAAGTTGCTGGACTTGTTCTGAATATTTCAGATCGCAAGGAGGCAGATGAATCAATTCGTTTAAAAAATCTTGAACTTACTGAAATTAACGCAACAAAAGATAAATTTTTTTCGATTATTGCACATGACTTAAAATCTCCGTTCAATGGTTTCCTCGGTTTAACCAAAATGATGGCAGAGAATTTATCTGAATTTACTTTAGATGAATTGAAGGAAATTAGTAAAGATATGCAGGAATCAGCTAATAATTTATATAAATTATTAGAAAATCTTCTGGAATGGTCAAGAATGCAGAGAGGCGTCACAGAATTTAAACCGGAAATGTGTATGTTATCCTTTATAGTAAAGCAAATTTTGGAGGTGCAGTCGGTAGTCGCTAAAGCTAAAGCAATTCAGTTTATCAATAATATTCCTGAAGAAGCAATGGTTACAGCAGATGTACCAATGTTAAATACTTTGCTAAGAAATTTGATTTCAAATGCTCTGAAATTTACCCAGAGAGGCGGTAAAATTGAGATTGGAATAGTAAATGAACCATCCGAAGTTTTAAAACTTTCGGGCGATTGTACGGTAATCTATATCAAAGACAATGGAATAGGTATGGATGAAGAAATTAGAACTCATTTATTTAAAATGGACTCAAAAGTCTCCAGACCTGGCACTGAAAATGAACCAAGCACAGGTTTAGGATTATTGCTCTGTAAGGAATTTGTTGAAAAGCATGGCGGAAAAATCTGGGTTGAAAGTGAAGTAGGAAAAGGAAGTACATTTTATTTTAGTCTGCCGAGATAGTAGAGAAAAAACTATTGATAGTTTCATTGCAGACCTTACTGTTGCCGTTAATGCAGGACATTTGAAAACAGGTAGCGGCTGCCGCGGCGAGCGTATTGAAAAGTTCAATCAGCTTATGAGAATAGAGAATGAACTTGGTAAAGCCGCTAAGTTTGCAGGAAAGAAAGCATTTAAAAATTGTTAAATAAAAGATAAAAGATAAAACAATGAGTAAACAAAAAAATATAACTAAGGCAGTTTGGATTCTTTCTTTTGTTAGTATGTTTGCCGACATAGCGAGTGAAATGCTGTATCCAATTATCCCGGTTTATTTGAGAAACATTGGGTTTTCTGTTTTACTCATTGGAATTTTGGAAGGTGTTGCAGAGGCAACGGCAGGACTAAGCAAAGGGTATTTTGGTAATTGGTCTGATAATATCGGAAAAAGATTACCATTTATTCGTTGGGGATACTTCCTTTCAGCTATTTCTAAACCCTTAATGGTTATAATTAATCTTCCAATCTGGATATTTTTTGTCCGTACAACAGATAGATTTGGAAAAGGAATAAGAACTGCTTCGAGAGATGCCCTATTATCAGCCGAAGCAACGCCTGAAACAAAAGGACAAGTATTTGGTTTGCATCGTGGGTTCGATACACTCGGAGCTGTTTTTGGTCCCATTATTGCAATATTGTTTTTGTACTTTTATCCAAATGAAATAACATTATTATTTTATTTGGCTTTTATCCCGGGAATATTTGCAGTCTTAATTACTTTCTTATTAAAGGAAAAAACATTTATTCCTAAACAAGGTAAAAGTACAACCGGTTTCTTTTCTTTTTTAAAGTACTGGAAAAAAGCAACTCCTGAATACCGTAAACTGCTTATTCCTCTTATAATTTTTGCATTATTTAACAGTTCGGATATGTTATTGTTACTAAAAGTAAAAGAAGCGACAGGAAGTGAAAATACAGCTTTAATGGTTTATGTATTTTTTAATGTGATTTATGCAATAACATCTTATCCCTTTGGATTATTGGCTGACCGGGTTAATATGAAAACAGTTTTTTTAATCGGTTTGGTTTTATATTCTGCGACTTATTTCTTAATTGCAAATGCTGAAACAAATATTACTTTTTATATCGTTTTCGGAATATATGGTATTTACATGGCGGCAACAGAAGGAATTTCTAAAGCATGGTTTACTAATCTTGTGAAAAAGGAGGAAACAGGTACTGCTATTGGATTATTTGTTTCTCTGCAAAGTATATCATTGATGATTGCAAGTGCATTTGCTGGATTAATATGGAGCATATACGGTGCATCAACAACTTTTATATTAACATCACTAATGAGTTTCATGGTATTTATTTTTATTTTACTATTTGTACATAAGCCAACTTTAGAAGTTGCAAAGTGATAAGATATTAAAGGATGATTATGGATTATATCCAATCACTTGACATAAAAATATTATTGATGATAAACGGAATGAATTGCTCCTGTTCCCTTAAATTTTAATTAGAGAATAAACGAAAAGAACATTTAAAATATTCTTGAAAATCTTTTTGTTTTTTTCTTCGGAAAATCGTAATTTTGCAGAGAGAACTTGTTGTTTTCTTTGGAAACTTGGAGTTTTTCTTTTGAAATATTGTAATTTTCTTGAATAAATTTGGGAGATTCCCCAAGATGGCTAACTATTTTCCTACAAAAGACGCTGATTTTATTGCGTGGCTTGCAAACTATGTAAAAGCCAGAAAAGGCAGTGAAACCAGCGGAGCAAGCAATATTGCGGTGGTAAATGCGGGTGGAGTGGTGCCGCCGGTTGTGTAAAAAGTTTTTAAAATGAATTTTAAAGCCACAAAAGTGGCAGTTTGTATAATTTAATTGAAAGGTTTAATATGAAGTACTATTTTTTGCTAATTGCTTTTTTAGCAATTACGTTAATTAGTTGTAGTGATGATAACACTACTAATCCTCCAGCAGCCGATCCAGTTGCATATACTAATGCAGATGGTATCAAAGGTGGAATGTTGTTTGATAAATTCTGGGCAACTGAAACAGGTTTTGATCAAACAAATGCAAATATTACTAAACTCAATGCATCAGCAGATTTCTTTAGATGCAAACAATGCCATGCTTGGGATTTGATGGGAAGAAACGGTTCTTATAATAATAGAGCTCCAAAAACAACAAGACCAAATGTTGCTGACAGAAATTTAAGAACAACTGCCTCAAATCTAACACCTCAAGCATTATTTGATGCCATTAAAAAAGGTTTAGGAAAATCAAGAAGAGACATTTCCGCAGATTTGTCAACATATGATCCAGCTACAAATTCGACAATTGGCGACCAAATGCCTGATTTCTCAAAAATATTAACAGACGCACAAATTTGGGATATTGTAAAATTCCTTAAAACTGAGGCTTTGGACGTTACCAAATTGTATGATGCTACTTATTCTGGCACTTATCCAACAGGTACTGCCACTTATTCAAATATAGGCAAAGATGGAGATGCTACTGCTGGTAATACATTTTATACAGCAAAATGTGCAATTTGCCATGGTGCAGATGGTAAACAAATTCCAAATTTAGATGGAACAACTGGAATGACTGTTGGTAAATTCGCAAGAACAAAACCTAATGAATTGCAACATAAAATGAAATTTGGTCAATTAGGTTCTTCAATGAAAGCAACAGCAGGCACAATAACTGATTTCAAAAATCTATATAAAGCATTAGCCGATACAACTAAATATCCAAATTGATTTTTTTAGCTAAGTATCAATTTCAAGCCCTTCCTCCCCGAAGGGCTTGTTAATTTATCAATTTAGAATATAGAGGACGTAGTAGCCAAAATATGGATTTTTTACAATCTCTTGACATAAAAATATTATTGATGATAAATGGAATGAATTGCTCCTGTTCCTTGACACTTTAATGTTTTGGATTAGTACAACATTATTCTGGTTACCATTATTTGTTGTGTTGATTTATCTAATATTTAGATTATAAATAAAACTCTTTTATCATCTCCACAACATATCTAATCTGTTCTTCAGTCAACTCCGGAAATATCGGCAGTGCAATTGTCTGTTCCGAAAGAGCGTTTGCTACGGGAAATTGTTCGTCTTTTGGATTCAAATATTTGAAACACTCTTGCCTGTGGAACGGTACAGGATAATATACTTCTGTGCCAATTTCTTTCTCACCCAAATATTGCCTTAATTCATCACGCTTTTGAACATGAATCACGTATTGATTGTAAATGTGATAATTTCTATGATTTATTTCTTTGTAAACAGGTTTCGGAAGGCGGACTTTATTTTTTTCATTAAACTCAAGTATCCCTTCAGCTTCAGCTAATCCTGATTCAATGAAATATTTGGTATAAAGTGCGGCATTTTTTCTTCTACCTTCGTGCCAGCTTTCTAAATGAGGATATTTGACATTCAATACAGCCGCCTGAAGTGCATCTAATCTAAAATTGCCTCCAATGAAACCATGATAGTATTTCGGATGCATACCATGATTTCTCATCTTTTTTAATTTGTCAGCAAGTTGTTCATCATTTGTAACGACCAATCCTCCGTCACCAAAACCTCCGAGATTTTTTGTCGGATAAAATGAAAAGCATCCCATTAATCCGAAAGCTCCAGCCATTCTGCCATCTTTGTATTGACAACCAATTGCCTGCGCACCGTCTTCAATAACGGGTATATTATATTCTCTGGAAATTGCCATAATCGGTTCCATGTCGGCACACTGTCCATATAAATGCACGGGCATTATAGCTTTTGTTCTTGATGTGATGGCATTCTTAATTAATGATGGTTCTATATTAAAAGTAACTGGGTTGCTGTCAACAAATACCGGAATTGCATTCAATCTTGCTACCACACCTGCAGTAGCAAAAAATGAATAAGTAGGGATTATGATTTCATCACCTGGTTTTATGTCAAGAGCCATAAGTGCCATCAAAAGAGCATCTGTTCCGCTTGAACATCCGATAGCATATTTCACACCTAAATAATCAGCTAAGGATTTTTCAATGTTTTCAACTTCTTTTCCTAAAATCAGCATTTGGGAACGGGCTACTTCAAGCATTGCTTTCTCGACGTCTTCCTTAATGGAATTATACTGTAATTTCAAATCTAATAATGGTACTTTCATATTTTCCTATATTTTACAATTTTACAATTTTCAATTTTTTAAAAAAGCAAAAGCTGAAAGCAAAAAGTTTAACTGAGCATTTGATTTTTCTCCTTTGTGAACTTTGTGTACAATCTCTTTGCTCTTTGTGGTTAAACAAATAAAGAATTCTAAGCAAAGACGCAAAGAAACAGAGACGTATAGAATATTCATTGAATATTATCTTAACACTTTTAAATGTCAAGAACAATCACAGTTTGAAATACACCATCAATAAGAACAACATTTGCTTCGTGATAAGTTACTGCTTTAACATCTTCATCAAATCCTTGAACTTCTATTCCTTTTATTTCAGCTTTCAAATAACTTTCCGTTAATTTCTCAAAATTAACTTCGCAAAATAATACTTTGTATTGATGTGACAAAGATAAAACTTCAGATAAAAAGTCAATCAAAAGCCCTGTTAAATCTGTTGATTTAACCGTAATTTGTTTAATTATCGAAGGTTGTTTGATTTCTTTGTCCTGCAACATAACTTTACAAAGACCTTTTAGAGCCGCTCGAAAAAGATTTTCCTTGTTGCTACCCTGAGCTAATATTCTAACATCTGCCTGATGTGGTAATATTTTAAATTTTTCAATCATCTTAAAATACAATAAAAATGCCACAATGAATCATTACATTATGGCATAAATAATTTCAATTTAATCAACAGAAATCAAAGCTTGATACTCTCTTTATTCATACTTTCCAAACTTTGCACGATAGCGGCAAGGCATTGACCAGCAAGCATTCCGTCTATCACCCTGTGGTCATAAGTAATGGAAGTATACATCATATACCTAACGACAATGTGGTCTTCACCATCTATTTCCATAACAACGGGTCTTTTCTTTATTGCTCCGACACCGATTATTGCAGTCTGAGGTTGATTAATAACCGGAGTACCGAACAATGTTCCAAAAGTACCTACATTTGTCAAAGTAATTGTACCGCCTTGAATATCATCAGGGTTCAGTTTCTTGGTTCTTGCTCTTGTGGACAAGTCGTATATTTGTCTTGCAAGACCGATTATGCCCAAATCATCTGCATTGCGGATAACAGGTACAATAAGGTTGCCATCATCGAGAGCTGTTGCAAAACCTAAGTTGATTCTTCTGTAACGAACTATATTTTTCTCATCAACACTTACATTGACCATAGGAAATTTCTTAACCCCATCAATCACAGCTT
>RCNQ01000229.1 GCA_003731675.1 Bacteroidetes/Chlorobi group bacterium ChocPot_Mid | reverse complement strand
CTATTACACCTTCAGTAAAAAAGATTAAACTTGGGGTAGATGTACTTATTGAAAATGATTTTGATATAATTGAAAATAAAAAGATACTGCTTTTAACAAACACTACGGGAAGAACTTCCTCAGGACAATTAACTGTTGAAGAAATACAAAGGTCAAAGAAATGTGAGATAATAGGTTTATTGACACCTGAGCATGGTTTTTTTACTACTGTACCAGCTGGGCAGTCAGTAAATGATGATATAATTTTTGGTTTAAAGACTTATTCTCTTTACGGCAACAGTAGAAAGCCAGATTCTAAATTATTAAAATCATGCGATGCTGTGGTTGTTGATATTCAGGATATAGGGATAAGGTCATATACGTATATCAGTACTATATTTAAGACAATGCAATCCTGTGCTGAAAATGGTATTCCGGTTATCATTCTGGACAGACCAAATCCATTAGGTGGGGAGATAATTGACGGTAACATTGTAGAAACGGGTAAGGACTCTTTTGTTGGAATAGCTCCTATTTCTTACATTCATGGTTGCACAATCGGGGAACTGGCAGAAATGTTTAATAATGAGAGGTGGCTTAATCCCAAAAATCCTGACAAGAGCAAATGTTCTTTAACCGTAATAAAAATGGTTAACTGGAAACGTTCTATGACTTATGAGGAAACTGGGTTACAATGGTGGCCCACATCACCTCATATACCAACTGTCAATGCAGTTCGTGGAGCAGCTTGTTTAGGTATTTTTGGAGAATTGGGAATAATTAATATTGGTATCGGTACAACACTACCTTTTCAATATGTAGGAGCACCTGATTTTAAGACTGAAATAATCAATGATGACATAAAAATGTTGAAACTACAGGGCATTCATTTTAATCCGACAAAGTTTCAACCATTTTATGGTATGTATAATGGTAAATTGTGTGATGGGTTTTTCCTGACTTTTACCAATGACAAGAATTTTGCTCCATATACATCGGGCATTTTATTTTTTTCAAGTTTGATTAAATATTACCCTAATATGTTCGATAGGGGGAAGCTTAAGCAAAATTCAATAGATATGTTCAATAAGGTAACAGGTTCAGATGCTGTGTTGGATGCCTTAATTAATAAAAAGAGTATTAATGATTTAAGAAAAATATGCAACAAAGGTTTGGACAATTACCGTAAATTGAGGCAAAAGTATTTGTTGTATGATTGATTTTCAAAAGCTTACTCATTTAGTATTTTCAGGAATTCTTCCTCATTGATGATTTTAACATTCAATTTTTTTGCTTTATCGAATTTACTGCCAGGATTTGTCCCGGCAACAACATAATTAGTCTTAGCGCTAACAGAACCAGTAACCTTACCACCAAATTGTTCAATCTTAGCTTTTGCTTCGTTTCGGCTCATTGAATCTAATTCACCAGTAAGAACAAATGTCATTCCAATGAATTTCCCTGATTGTTCAAGTATAGAATCATTTTCAAATTTAAGTCCGGCATCTTTTAGTCTTTTAATGATTGTTTTATTCTTTTCGTCAGCGAAGAAGTCAATTACAGACTTCGCCATTTTTTCACCAATTTCATAAACCGAAGTCAAATCATTTAAACTAGCAGATTCTAAAGCTTCAATATTTTTGAAATTATCAGCAAGTATTTTAGCGGCTCCTTCTCCAATAAATCTTATACCAATGCCATAGAGTACTCTCTTAAATGGTTGATTCTTACTTTTTTCAATGGAATTTAAAAAGGTCTCAACACTCTTATCACCCCATCTTTGTAGTTTCAGGAGTTCATCTTTTTTATTTTTCAGTTCGTATAGATCAGCGATATTACTTATTAAACCCTCTGAAACAAGTTGGTCAACTACTTTTTCACCACCCGTAATATCCATTGCATTACGTGAGATGAAATGTTCGATTTTTCTTCTGATTTGCCATGGACAATCAGGAGCATTACAATAGTAGTTAACTTCACCGACAGGTCGGATTAATTTTGTTTTCAATTCGCAGGGACAAAATTCCGGAAACTTATATTTGACTGAATCTGATGTCCTTTTCTCAATAACAACAGACACAACTTTGGGTATTACCTCTCCCCCTTTCTGAATTATAACTGTATCTCCAATTCTGCAGTCTAATTGTTCAATAAAATCTGCATTATGTAACGTAGCCCTGCTGATAGTTGAACCTGCAAGGAAAACCGGTTCAAGATTTGCGACAGGTGTAATTGTTCCCATTCTTCCAACTTGAAGAATGATATCTTTAAGAATTGTTTCAGCACTTTCTGCTTCATATTTATAAGCAATTGCCCATCTTGGAGAACGGGCAACAGAACCAAGTATTTTTTGCTGGTGGATACTGTCTAATTTAATTACAACGCCGTCAATCTGGAAAGGGAGTTCATTTCTTTTTTTTTCCCAAAGGTTAATATAATCAAAAACTTCATTAATATTTTCACATTTTTGGGAATACTCGCTAACCGGAAAACCCATTTTTTTTAGAAAAAGAATATTTTCAAAATGCGAGCTAAGTTCTATGTCTTCAGTATCAAGATAATAAGCTACGAATTTTATAGGGCGCTTGGCGAACTGGTTTGAATCTAATAATTTTAAGGTACCGGCAGTCAGATTTCTTGGATTAGCGTATGGCTTCTCTTCGTTTTCGATTCTCAATTCATTGATTTTTAGGAAATCTTGTTCGAGCATATAGACTTCACCCCGAACTTCAAAATTCTTTAATCTGTAGAAGTCTTGATTGAGATTATTGACATTAAAAGGGATATTTTTTAGTGTTTTAATGTTATGTGTTACATCATCACCTGTAGTACCATCACCTCTTGTAGCCGCAATTTTAAGAAAACCATCAATATATCTAAGACTTAAAGCTACTCCGTCGTATTTTAATTCTGTAATGTATTGATAAGATTTACCTTCCAGTAGTTCCGAAATTTTTTTATCAAATTGCTCCACTTCTTCTCTATTGTAAGTATTAGATAATGATAACATGGGTTTTTGATGTTTAACTGGTTTAAATCCATCAATAGTTTCACCACCAACTTTTGAGGTTGGAGAATTCTCATGTTTAAATTCAGGAAACTTGGATTCCAAGTCTTGAA
This sequence comes from Bacteroidetes/Chlorobi group bacterium ChocPot_Mid, assembly GCA_003731675.1. GTDB lineage: Bacteria > Bacteroidota > Ignavibacteria > Kapaibacteriales > UBA2268 > ChocPot-Mid. The sequence continues at coordinate 1,000 of RCNQ01000229.1, read as the reverse complement.
GCTCTTTAAAAAGTCTGTCGTATTCCCTGTCATCTATTTTAGGGTTTGCTTCAACATAGTAAGCGTGGTCGTAATCCCTAATTAAATTAACAAGTTCAGCAATTCTGTTTTTGGCTAAATCCTTTTCAGATAAATTTGAAAACAGGTTTAAGCTGTCATTATTTTCATTTGTAATCATAAGTTACCGATATAAAAAAAATATTTTCTGTTATGTTCGTTATTAAGAAGGCAATTTAAATTAAAGTCAATAAATATGAAAAACTTAAATAAAATTTTGAAAATTCGGAAAAGTCTCTTAATTTTGTAGTTCTTAAAAAAATAAAAATAAATATATTGAGTATTTAAAATGGCAAAGCAACAAACATTTGGCGATAAGCTAAAGAAGAAGAAACAAACTGATGAGTTAATAAGCGTAAGGGTTGTGCAAGGTTTGCAATCAGAGCTTAGAGGTACTGTCAGATTTGTGGACCTTATGGTAAAGGTCAAAGATTTGAATGAACTTGAAAAAATTGATATTACAAAATTTTAGGATAGAGAATGAAAAAAGGTATTCATCCATATTATCGCACTGTAGAAGTGCAAATGACCGACGGTACGGTATTTAAGACCAGGTCATGTTATAAGAAGGAAAAAATGGTTTTAGAAATTGATTCAAAATCACACCCTTTCTTTACAGGCAAACAGGTTCTTGTTGACACAGCAGGTAGAGTTGACAGGTTTAAAAAACGTGCGGAAAAATCAAAGAATATTCAAAGTACAAAAAATTAAGGGAGAAAGATAATGAATCCAATTCATCCAATGCAGACGAACACAACGGGACCGAGAGCAAACAAAAGACAGATTAAAAAGAAGATTAATCCGATGAAAAAATCTAAAATCGTTGATTATCTTGACCCAAAGTTTTTATCGAGGTTTACAAATGACCAGGGTAAAGTATTACCTAGGCGAATTACTGGTTTAAATGCTTTCCAGCAAAGAAAAGTTGCAACAGCAGTCAAGT
>RCNQ01000228.1 GCA_003731675.1 Bacteroidetes/Chlorobi group bacterium ChocPot_Mid | reverse complement strand
TTTAACATTATTTTCGGAGCATAGTGAAGCGATTTTTTGAATGTCATCAATATTGAAGTTAGCTGAAGACCTGGCTCTCATATTCAAATTGCCAGCACCGAAATAAACAGCATCAGCTTTTGCATTGATTGCTGTCATTAGTGATTCCCATGAGCCAACCGGGGACATTAGTTCTATATTATTTCTGTTGAATTTCATAAATTACATTTTTTAAATATTTCAGAGATACAAAATTAGCATAATTTTAACAGAGAATAGAATTTATTTGGCTTTAAATTATTGAACTCTGATGGATTAAGGAAATCTGAAAGTGTGATTGATAAATCAATAATAGTAAATGCAATTCTTGATATTTGATTTTAAAACCGTAAATTGCATGTTTTATAAATACATAATTAAGTAAAAATTTGGAAACTAATTTAATGAAAAAGCGAATATTGATAACATCTGCTTTGCCTTATGCAAACGGATATATACATTTGGGGCATTTAGCGGGAGCTTATTTGCCTGCAGATATTTTTGTAAGATATTTAAGATTAAAAGGTGAAGAAGTACTATATATTTGTGGTTCTGACGAACACGGGGTTGCAATCACAATAGCGGCAGATAAGGAAAAAGTGAAGCCACAGGATATAATTGATAAATACCATTATGCAAATAAGGAAGCATTTGAAAAATTCGGGATGACATTCGATAATTATTCGAGGACTTCAATAGCTGAACATCACGAAACTGCTAAAGAATTCTTTAAAGACTTTTTAGAAAAAGATCTTCTAACAGAAAAAGAAGAAGAGCAGTTTTATGATGAAAAGGCAAAGATGTTTTTACCAGACAGGTATGTGGAAGGTATTTGCCCGAATTGTGGAAGTGATAAGGCAAGAGGTGACCAATGTGATAGTTGCGGAGCATATTATGACCAGCTTGAATTGAAAAATCCAGTGAGTCTGGTAAGTGGTGAAAAACCGATTGTCAGAAAGACAACTCATTGGTATATGAGATTTGATAAATTGCAGGAATTTTTAGAAGAGTACATTGAAGGACATAGCAATGACTGGAAGGACAATGTTTTACAGCAGACAAGAAGTTGGCTAAAGCAAGGGTTGAACGAAAGAGCCATAACAAGGGATTTGGACTGGGGAGTAAAAATCAATGATATTTCGGGAATACCCAAAGAGAAAGCTGAAGGTAAGGCATTGTATGTATGGTTTGAAGCAGTGTTGGGATATATTTCTGCAACGAAGGAATATTTTAAGTTAAGAAAAGCATCAGTTGATGAATGGAAGAAATGGTGGAAAGATGAAGGAACAAGATACATAGCTTTCATCGGAAAGGATAATATTGTTTTCCATACTTTGATTTTCCCTGCTATGCTTCATGCAAAGAATGACGGATATATATTGCCGGATAATGTACCTGCAAATGAATTTTTGAATCTGGAAGGTCGGAAAATATCCAAGTCACGTAACTGGAGCATTGATTTAAAAGATTTTCTAACGGATTTCCCTGAAGAGAATTATGTAGATACTTTACGTTATACCTTAGCAATGAATTTTCCTGAGACCAAGGATGCAGACTTTACATGGAAGGATTTTCAGGCAAGAAACAACAACGAGCTTTCGGCGATTTATGGAAATTTTGTTAACAGGACACTTCAGTTTTTGCAGAAGAATTTTGATGGCAAAATTCCTGATTTGTCGGAGAAATATATTGATGTAAAAAATCAGTGGATGAAATATGTTACTGGAAATAAGTCACTGGAGGTCAATGAAGTTCTTAGTGAAAATGATAAATTGATTTTAGAATCATTATCAAACGGGATAGAAAAAATCAGTCATTATTATGATATTTTCCGTTTTAGAGATGCTTTAACAGAAACAATGAATGTTGCGAGAGCGGCTAATAAATACTTCAATGATGAAGAGCCATGGAAGACATTGAAATCTGAACCAGAAAGATGTGCAAAAACACTCTTTGTCTGTTGTCAGCTTGTAAGAACTCTTGCTGTATTGTTTGCACCCGTTACACCGTACACATCGAAGAAGATATTCGCAATGCTTGGAATCAATTCCGGGACAGGAGAGTCCAATGAAATCAGGAATACTGAATTTTTAAACGCATCTTTCCCAGAACTTCAATCCGGACAAAGATTCAACACACCTGAAATTTTATTCAAACGGATTGAAGATGAAGTAGTTGAAAAACAAATAGCGAAATTAGGAGATATGGAAGAGCAAAAAGCAGAAGAAACACAATTGATTACAATTGATGACTTTGCAAAAATCAAATTGAGAACTGCGAAAATCATAGAAGCCGAGAAAGTCAAGAAATCCAAGAAGCTAATAAAACTCATTGTTGATTTGGGAGATGAACAGCGTCAGATTTTAGCAGGAATTGCCGAGTACTACGAGCCGGAATATTTAATCGGAAAAACGGTTGTCGTCGTTGCCAATTTGCAACCAGCAAAACTTATGGGACTCGAGTCTCACGGAATGATGTTAGCCGCATCAAAAGACGGCAAGCTCTGCTTCCTGACTCCAGAGAAAGATGATGTTGGAGTAGGTGCGGAAGTAAGATGAGAATGATTGATTGTTAAAGGAAAAAGGTACTTAAAATATTATAACAATTATAATGAAAAGGATAACAATTCTCGGAGGATACGGAAATGCAGGGTATTGGACTGCATTTTACCTATTAAGAAATACTGAGGGTATTGAATTAATATTAGCAGGAAGGAATTATAATAAAGCGGAATTTGCTTGTGAAAAATTGAAGAATGAATTTCCTAATTCATCAATTAAACCTATGCTTTTAGATGCTTCAGACCAAGACAGTTTGAATCAAGCTTTTTCACAAACAGATTTAATAATAGTTGCTTCATCTACAATGCAATATCAACAGCAAATTATTGATTGTGCTATTGAAAATAATATTGATTATTTTGATATAAACTTATCATCTAAAGAAAAAATCACATATCTAAAATCTAAAGAGAAAATTATCAAAGAAAGAAATCTTTGCTTCATTACTGATGGTGGTTTTCATCCCGGAGTACCTGGTGCACTTATCCAATATGCAAAAAACAGATTCGATACAATTGAAACTGCAGAGATATATTCTGCAATCAAAATTGATTGGAAGCCCCTTGATATAGGTAAGGATACTGCTAAAGAAATGATTTTGGAATTTAAAGATTACAATGCTGATATTTATAAAGATGGAGAATGGCAGAAATCAAAATCTATGTACAAAAAGCATCAATTTGGAGAGCCATGGGGTAAGATGAACACAACTCCAATGTTTTTGGAAGAGCTAAGAACAATACCAGAGGAAATTAAGTCACTAAAAGAAATCGGATTTTATGTTTCCGGCTTTAATTGGTTTACAGATTCGATAGTATTCCCCTTAATTTTTATTTTACTTCCAATTTTTGGTAAAACTATTACTGGTTTTTTGGGAGCTATATTAAAATGGAGTTTATATAAATTTTCTAAACCACCATTTGGGTTAATATTAGAAGTTGTAGCAAGCGGAATAATTGACGGGAAACCGGAAGAAAAGACAATCTCCCTGTTTCACGAAGATGGTTACATATTTACAGCCATACCCGCAGTAGCTTGTGTCTTACAATATATTAATTTAGAAAAAAAACCAGGTGTATTTCTACAAGCAAATTTTGTAGAACCAGAAAGTTTCTTTACTGATATGGTAAATATGGGAGTCAGATTAACTTCAAGATAGAATCTTAGAGTTAAATAATTGATATAAAAGTTAATTTGTTGGAAGAAGAGTATTTTTAACACGTATATTATGTTTTATTATTAACTAAATCACTAATGATTTTCGGGTAATTTGTTCCTATTGCTATTAGCTTGTACTTCTTAATTTCATTGAATTGCTCCTCATTGTCAACTGAATATACTCCGAGGTATATGCCATTTTGAATAGCATCATTGTTAATAATGTCATTTAATTCTTTAAGTGAACAAATGTAGGCATCTGCTTTTGTATCGGGACAAATTTCAGAAGGTAGAAGCGGCTTTCCTGGATTGCTAATGACCGCAGTTGCCAAAGATGAATCAATGGTTTTTATCATTTTCAATAAGTAGGGATTGAAAGAGCTGAACATTAAGTGCTTTTCGAAACCGAATTGATAGATGATTTTTAAAAGGAGTTCAATTTGTTCAT
>RCNQ01000227.1 GCA_003731675.1 Bacteroidetes/Chlorobi group bacterium ChocPot_Mid | reverse complement strand
AAATGATTAAATAATTGAATTTTTAGAACCCACCTAAAATATGTTCAACTATCATTGTAAAATCGTATGAAGGTAAAAGACATCCTAAAAAATAAAGGACCAGAAGTATTCACAATCAGTGAAGAAAAAACAGTCGCAGACGCTTTGAAAATTTTAGTATCCAATAACATTGGTGTACTCATTGTGTTGAACAATGATGCAAAGATTTCGGGTATATTTAGCGAACGCGATGTTGTAAAAAATGCATACAGTAATCCAGAAGAATTTATAAATTACAAAATTAAGGATATAATGTCAACAAATATTATATTTGTTGAACCTGAAGATGATATTGAATACATTGAATCAGTTATGACGAATAATCATATCAGGCACTTACCAGTAGTAAGCAATAAAATATTAGTTGGATTAATATCAATAGGAGATATTGTCAAATCGTCACGAACAATAACTCAAACCGAAAATAAGTATTTGATGGATTATATCAGCGGCAATTTAGTAATTTAAATTTATTTCAAGAGAAGTAAATTTGCCTTAATAAAGTCATCAATATCACCATCCATGACTGACTGAATATCGGTTCTTTTTAATTCAGTCCTATGGTCATTTACCATTGTATAAGGTTGAAAAACATAGGAGCGGATTTGACTTCCCCATTCAATTTTCATTTTTTTCCCTTCGACTTCAGCTTTAGCTTTTTCATCCTCCTCCAATCGTTTTTGGTAAAGTCTTGATTTAAGCATTTTCATAGCTCGTTCTCTGTTTTGGAATTGGGAACGTTCCTGCTGGCAGGAGACCACAATACCACTTGGTATATGTCTTAACCGAACAGCTGTCTCTACTTTATTTACGTTTTGTCCTCCTTTGCCACCAGAACGAAAAGTATCCATTTCTATATCAGCAGGATTTACTTCAATATCAGCTTCATCTTCAACCTCAGGATACACATAAACTGAAGCAAAAGAAGTGTGTCTGCGAGCATTAGAATCAAAAGGTGAAATTCTTACAAGTCGGTGCACACCACTTTCTAATTTTAGATAACCATAAGCAAATTTGCCTTCAATTTCGATTGTAACAGATTTCAAGCCAGCAACGTCGCCTGGTAGTTCATCAACCATAAATAGCTTATATTTGTGTCTTTCTGCCCAGCGTGTGTACATCCTCAAAAGCATTTCAGCCCAATCGCATGCTTCGGTTCCTCCTGCCCCTGAATGAATTGTCAGAAAAGCGTTTTTATCATCATCTTTTCCTGAAAGAAGGTTTTTAATTTCTAATTCGGAAACTATTAATTCAGTTTTCTTGATTTCTTCATCTATATCACTTTCGGTTATTAAATCAGGAGATTCCTCAGCTAACTGGACTAAAGCTTCACAATCCTCAACTGATTTTTTGGTGCTATCCCATTCTTCAATCCAGGATTTGAGATTTGAAACTTCTTGCATTATTATTTGAGCTGATTGGGCATCGTTCCAGAAATCGGGAGTTTCAGATTGTTCTTGTAATTCTTTGATTTTTAGTTGTTTATTGTCGAGGTCAAAGAAACCTCCGTAAATCAGAAGTTCTTTTTTCCAATTCTGATATTTTGTCTTTTTGTGGTTCGAACATTGTAAAGTTTAAATTAATCGTTAATAAATAAAATACAAAATTACCAAATTTTTGGGTGAATAAAGATTAATGTTAATATTAATAGGAAATATTATTAATTATTTTATTAAATTTTACAAATTTTCATTATTTTTGATTTTATTTTAAATTGTAATAGAACTATTTATTAATTAATTGAGTGATATTGTGAGTTTGACTTTTATATTTTTTACAGTGTTAGCGATTTTAGCAATAGCTAGTGCGATAGTAACAATAACTGCGAGAAATCCAGTAATCTCTGCATTATCATTGGTCTTTCATTTTTTTATGTTGGCAGGATTATACTTAACCTTGAATGCTCAGTTCATTGCGGCAATACAGATTTTAGTATATGCAGGTGCAATAATGGTACTGGTAATTTTTGTGATAATGCTTTTGAATCTTGGAGATGAGGAAAAATTAAAAGAGAAGTTCAATTTAAGGAAAGTTATTGCTGTATTACTTGCAAGTGTATTGATTATCCAATTTTTTCTAATTTATTTATTAACGAGAAGTGGGAAAATTGAAATTGCTGAGAATACTGCAAAATTATCAACAGTGCAATCAATAGGTCAAGTTTTGTTTTCTGAATACCTTTTGCCTTTCGAAGCTATTGGTTTATTACTTTTAGCGGCAATAATTGGTGCAATTGTCTTAGCAAAACGTAAATTAACATAGAATGTAAAATAATTAGTGTGAGATTATGTTTCAAAGTGTGTCATTAGAGTATTTTTTGATTTTGGCGGCAGTCCTTTTTTCGATTGGTTCGATAGGGGTTCTTACAAGGAGAAATGCGATAATAATTTTTATGTCGATTGAACTGATGTTGAATTCAGTGAATTTAACGTTGGTTTCATTTGCTTCCTTTTTGGGAGATTCAGCAGGAATGATATTTGTATTTTTTGTAATGGCTGTAGCAGCCTCTGAAGCTGCAGTCGGATTGGCTATTGTTTTAGCATTGTTCCGTCAAAAGCAGACTGTGAATGTTGATGAAGTAAACATTATGAAGTGGTAAATTATTGTGAATTATACAATTGATACCAATTTGACTTGTGAGATAATAAAGTAATAAGAATTTTACGGGCAATTATAATGCCCGTTTTTTTTGGAAGATTTATGGCTTTAATTGAAGAATTTGAAAAAACCGGAAATTGGCTCTTTAGAAAGAGGAGCTATCTTCCATTGATATTGTTTGTAATAGCAACTATAACTATCTATTTTGAGCGAAATGAATTTGCAGATTCATCAGACTTATTATTTTCTCTTTTCTGTATTTTTATTTCTTTATTCGGTTTAATAATTAGAATAGTTGCTATAGGATTTGCTCAAAAAAACACTTCTGGCAGAAACGTTGAAGGGCAGGTAGCCGATTCACTTAATACGAAAGGTATATACTCAGTAATGCGCCATCCGCTTTATTTTGGTAATTTATTTATGTGGTTAGGTGTTGTGATTTATGTTGCAAACTTTTGGCTAATTATTGTTGTTATTTTGCTTTTTTGGATTTATTATGAAAGAATTATGTTTGCTGAAGAAGGGTATCTTAGAAATAAATTTGGTGAAGAATACATAAATTGGTCATCACAAACTCCTGCATTTATTCCTATTATCAGAAAATGGAATAAGCCATTGACACAATTCAATTTTAAGGATGTAATCAGGAGGGAATATTACGGTTTGACAGCACTTGCCGTTTCTTATGCGTATATCAATTTCATTAAGAATTATTTTTACAAAGGTGAACCAAGATTAGACCATGTATGGTTATACGTACTTGTGCTTGCAATTATCATGTTTTTTGTTCTCAGGTTTTTGAAAAAGAAGACGAATGTGTTGAAGTAGAATAACGGATTACTATATTTCTGCTTTCCTGAATTTCTCTCTTATTTTCTTTGCTTCTTCGGTCATTGCAAGTTCGTTGAATTTTTGAATTTCATCGAGCCATTTTAGCTTATCTTCCGTAGATAGTTTCATATATTCACGGATTTTCTCGTCTTCAATATAGTATTTGAATCCTTTAGCCATTATTTTTTTCTGAAAAGTGTTTTATCAATAATCTACCTTAATTCTTCCTCCAACGCAGTCCTTGCATCTGTTTTTTCGTCTCTGTATTTGATTATAACGGGTGATGCAATTGATAAGCCATGCTCTCTGCCAAAGTCTGATTTAACCTGCCTGGAGCCAGGAATTAATACAGCTCCTTCGGGTATTTCGAGAGGATTATCTTTTGATGATTGGATAATTTTTTCATTTACTAAGTCGAATACTTTTGTTGATGCAGTTAATATTACTCCAGAACCTAAGACAGCTCTTTCACGAATCAAAGTTCCTTCGTAAACACCGCAGTTACCGCCAATCATAACATCATCTTCAACAATTACGGGTCTTGCACCTGCAGGTTCAAGAACACCACCTATTTGAGAGGCGGCACTTAGATGAATCCTTTTGCCCAACTGTGCACAAGTACCAACAAGTGCATGAGAGTCAATCATTGTCCCTTCATCAACAAAAGAACCAATATTTATATACATAGGAGGCATACAGATAACTCCGGGAGCGACATAACAACCTGTTCTGATTGAAGAGCCACCAGGGACTATTCTGATATTGTCATTAATATCTAAAGGATGTAAGGGTAAGGAATCTTTATCGAAATAACG
>RCNQ01000226.1 GCA_003731675.1 Bacteroidetes/Chlorobi group bacterium ChocPot_Mid | reverse complement strand
AACAATGGTAAACTCCGTAGTCCAACAAGTGTATTTGTTACAGATACCGGCAGAGGAATAGCTGTAAGTTTCGGATTAAATCCATTTTCAGGGGTGAATTATTTAATTAAAGTTCCTATGGAAGTTAATTTTGAAGGGTTAAAAGTAACAGGGAATTCAATCTATCAAGGTTTGGGTGGTCTGACTATGGCATATTTGGGTGCTTCTGCAAAGATAACTGATAATTTTGCTTTTGGTGTTTCAGGCTTTGCTACATTTGGCGTTATAAAGTCTTCGATTACAACATCATTTAATGACGATAATTTCTTTACTGTCGAAAACAGGTCAGAAAATAAATTTAATGGCTATGGTGTCAGAATGGGAGTTTTGTATGAACCTGTACGTAATTTGAATATCGGATTGTTCTCTGAACAGCATCTGAGTTTAAAATATGATAGCGAAGTCATTTATAATTCAAATTTTAATACAGATACTACTAAGACTAATTCGAATACTGTTGCTTTGCCAAAATGTTATGGTATCGGTGGGTCTTATCTTACAGGTAAATTCAGAATCGGTAGTGACATTAAGTTATATCAGTTAAAAGGTATGGATTATAATTCAGGTCCTGAGACAGAGTACACAGATATGATGGTTTATTCCTTAGGAGTTTCACGGATTGGTTCTGCAAGTAGCGGAGCTGATTATTCCGACAGGGTAACATATAACTTTGGATTAGGTATGAAGCAACTTTATTATAAGTTTCAAGGCGAGCAAATCAAAGATGTATTTGTCTCATTTGGAGGCAATTTTCCACTGATAGGGACTTCGATTTTGGATGTTGCTTTGACTTTTGGGAACAGAGGTTTATCTTCAAAAAATATGGTTAATGAATTCTACGGAAGACTGACAATTGATTTGAGTATCGGTGAAATATGGTTCCGTCCTATAAAAAGGGAATATTAATTTTTTTGAGAATTGACTAAAATTTTCATAAAAAATCTAACAGAATAGTTTCGAAAGAGTAAAAAAAATTAATAAATAATAAATATTATATTAGTTTATCTAAAAAAAATTTATTAATTTGTAATTGCAGCATAGTTTAATCAGTTCTGAATAATAGTAATTTTCAATTACTCATTGTAATTGTTGATTAAAATAATTTATTATGGACTGATAACAGAAAAAAATGGATTATAGAAAGAAAATTAAATTCTGTTATTATGGGAATGAGAAAAAATAAAACAAGAATAGTTTTGACCAGCTTTTATATTCTGCTGATTGTAATTACCAATTTGAGAATCAATGCTCAATTAATCGAAGACAATTATGGTTATGGGATAGGAGGGATTACAAAAGCCGAGAATTTATTTGATGAATTGTTAGTCAGAAAATCAGAAGAAAAGTTAATAGCTACAATAAATAAGTATCCGGGAAATACAGCAGAAGACAAGGCAATTTTGTTGGATGTAAATATAGATTTCCTCACCAAAAATTACAAGAATGCAGATTACAAATTAAATGAATTTATAAGGTTAAGGGCAAATTCACCGTTTGTTTCTTTTGCGGCTGTTATGCGGGGTTATATTGCATTTGAAGCAAAAAAGTACAACAAGGCGGTGGAATATTTTGGTTATTGCAAGAAGCTCGCAGAATCTGAGTTTGGAATAAGAGGAGACAGTGTGTACAGGGAAATAGCACATAATTGTCTTTTTTGGGGGGGAGTATCGCTTTGTCAGCAAGGCAGATATGGGGAAGCCAAGGGTCTTTTTGAAGAGTGTTACAGGGTATATGGTGATGAAGAGAGGGCAGATGATGCTTTGTATATTCTGGGAATAAGTGAAGAGATAAACAGGAATTATGAAGTAGCAATTAATTATTATAACACAATAGCAAAGAAGTATCCTTATCGCAATACATATCTTGCTTCGAGAATACGCGAAATAAATAACAGATTGATTTTGAGAGAAGCATTTACATCAATTGATATCTTGGAGAATGTCAGAAGTACTGCAGAAAAGATAACAGTTCAGGATTCTATCGGGAAGTTATATGAGAAACAGGATTACATCAATAATGCAGAAGCCGATTTGCAGTATCTTCGTGGAGAGGCAATGAACATTGCTGGTAAGTATGAGAGTGCATTGCTGGAATTTAAAACTTTTTTGGAGAATTATAATAGTAATGCAGAATTGAATGAATATGTGAAATTGGGAATGGGTTGGGCATTACTTAATCTTGGGAGAAATAAAGAAGCGATTGAATATTATGATGAGCTGATAAATAAAGATAAGCCGATAAATGCACGGAACAAAGCAGCGGCACAGATGTACAGGACTATAGCTTTGAAAAGGAGTGGGAACAGAGAACAGGCAGTTAAAGAAATTGGGGCACTTTCGATAGAACCGAATTATCCGTTTCTGGGGCAGGTATTGATGGAATTGGGACAAATTTATTATGAAGGTGGGAAGTTTGATGATAGCAGACGGACTTTGGAAAGAGCGCAAAGGGAAGCAAGTGAAGGGATAGTAGCAGTGAGAATTGCTTTGCTTTTAGGAGCAACTTATATGGAGTTGAGGCAATGGGATAAGTCTGTTATTGAATATGGTAAGGCAGAACAGATAGCAATGAGGAGTTCGATTAATTTTATGCCACAGAAGGAATGGTACTTAGCAGAATCGAGATTGAAAAGAGGAATTGGTTTGGTACTGAGTCACAGGAATGCAGAAGCAATTACAGTATTGAATACTTTTATTGGGAACAACAAGAAGGATAAACGAATAGACGAAGCATTGTTTTGGCTTGGTGAAGCTTATTATCGTTCAGATTTACTGAAAAATGCCGCAGAGACTTATGGGAATTTACTTCAACAATTTCCAACGAGTGACAGACGGGAAGAAGCTATGTATGGTCAGGGCTGGGCTTATTTCAGATTACAGCAGTTTAAGAAATCGTCAGAAATATTTGACAGGATGTCTAAGGATTATCCTCGTTCTAAGTATGCAATGGAAGTACTTGCGAGACAGGCAGACGGATATTATATAATGAAAGATTATAAAAATGCTGCAGAACAGTATCGAAAAGCAATGAATTTTTCACCTAAATCAGACGAAGGTCAGTATTGTTCTTATCAGCTTTGTCATGCACTTTACAGATTAGGTCAATATGAGCAGGCGATATCATCTTTGTTGAATTTTGTGAGGAATTATCCACGTTCGGCTTATGCGCCATATTCGCTTTATCTTATTGGCTGGATTAGATTTCAGCAGAAGGATTACAAGGAAGCGATTGATAACTTCAGATTCTTAATACAGGCGTATTCGCAACATGATTTGGTAGTCAGAGCGTATTATGCCATAGGTGATGCATATTACAATCAAGGAAATTATGAAGGTGCAATAGAAGCATATAACAATGTTGTAAGGCAGTTTCCAAGTGATGGGCTTGCACCAGAAGCTTGGCGAAGTCTGCAATTTTGCTATATGGCATTAGGAAGAGAACAGGAAGCAATTTTGATAGCCGATTCTGTTATCAGCAGTCATCCGAATACACCTTTTGCACAGGAATTATTTATTAAAAAGGCAGATATGTTTTATTCGGGAATGAGATTTAAGGATGCTGTTGATGAGTATAGGAATTTTATAAAGGCATATCCGGATAGTAAGAGGAACAGTGAAGCTTTGTACTGGATGGGGAAGAGTTATGTTAATTTGAATGATAATGATAATGCAATTGATGCTTTTAAAATGTTAGAGAAGAAATATCCGGAGAGTGAGTTCACAGCTATGGGATTGCTCGAATACGGGCTTTTAATGAAAAAGATGAGTGACATTAAAAAGGCAGATTCAATTTTTCAGGTCATTACAAAGAAATATCCTGATGACCAAAACTCAGCACAGGCAGGTTTTGAAAGAGCAGTCATTAAGCATGAAATGGGAGATACTGTAAGTGCAATGAAACTTTACCGAGAAACAGCGGATAAATACAAAGGGAGTGAATTCGGGGAACAGAGCAGATACAGGATTGCTGGTTATTACAGAAATAAAGGGTTGTATGATTCAGCAAGGGCGGAATATAAAATCATTGCTGAAAGTATGACCGATGTTTCATTGAGTGCAGAAGCACAGTTCAGAATAGGGGAACTGTGGATGAGAGATACGAGCTGGGTGAATGCACGCGATGCATTCAATGTTGTAAGGGAAAAATTTGCAGGTGTGGAAACATGGTATCCATTGTCAATGCTAAATCTTGGTGAAGTGTATGAAAAATTGGGTGAAACGGATAAAGCAAGAGAAATTTATAATGCTCTTCTGACACAAAGACCTGATGATGAGTATGGCAAAACTGTTAAACTCAGATTGAAGCGACTGGAGAAAAAATGATGATATATTTCGTGGTTACTGAAGCTAATGATAAAAAAAGTATGAAATTAAGTATTAATAATTTTATGAAAGTTAAGCAAATAATTATTACAGGGTTGCTGATGATTGTATTTTTGTCAGGGAATATATTTGCACAGCAGAACCAACCACCAACACCGGGAACATCTTCGAAGCCCTTGGAACTACCGAATTTTATTATTGAAGGTAAAGAGCAGGTAGATGTACGTTCAGGCATAAAGCAATTTCCCGAAAAGCCGTTGGCAATGTCGCAGGAGAATCTTGATTCTTTGAATTCGTTGGAGAAACAACAGTCATTACTATTACAGCCACAACCATTACCGAATAAAATTTTGAATTCAGATTTTAATAAGGGTTATGTTATTGCATCAGTAGGTAGATACGGATTTGCAAAGATTGAGGGAGGATATGAATATAATTTGAAGGAATATACTTTTTTTGGCAACGGTGGATTTGATTACGGTGGTGAACATGTGAAGAATTCAGCTTATAATAAGTTCAAATTGAATTTATTTGCAGATTATTTAGCACCAGATAAATACTTTATCTTTGGAGGGAGTAAGACAAGATTCAGTATGTTGGCAGGAAACAGAAATTATAAATTGTATGCAGTTGATAAACCGATGGAAAGAAATTTGTTTGATTTGGAATTAGGTATAAATTCTGAAGGCAGTTATTCAAACTTTGTATTTTCGACAGGAGCTGATTTTAAAACCTTACAGTTGAATGACAAAACAACTGATTCAAAAGAAGCGGTTGCATTTGATAATCTTTTGAGCGGGTATATTGAGATTAAGAATATGGATAATAATTATGAGTTAGGGGGAAGAGCTAAAGCTGATTTGGAATCAGTCAGAGGTAATGGGGTGTCTTATTTTGAGGCGGGATTATTTGGGAAATTTGATATTAGCAAAATTACAATCAATCTTGAAGGAGGACTGCAATTCGGGAATAATAGCAATGATGTTAGCCGTGGTGGTCTTTTGATAAGAGGTGAAATTGATTATAAATTAAATGAAAATTATACAATTAAAGCAAGCGTTTTCACAGGAATAAGGAAAGTTTCATATATGGAAATGATGAATATTAATCCTTATGCACAAAGAGGAATTGATGTTGATTATTTATACGATACACCATTAATAAAAGGAGTAATTTATTATCATCCTTTGAAGAATATCGGAGCTTCGGCAGGTATTTCAATTGCTTCGTCAGACAGGACACCTGTTTTTGATACTTTGCATTATGATTCATTTATTTTGAGTTACGAAAGAGTAAATAAACTCGATGTATTTAGCGAAGGTTATTATTTATTGACTTCAAAAGATGAAATTAGTTATTTCTTCAGTTTTGATTATTCAACCTTATCAGGAAACGGAAATATTGCACCGTACAATCCGTTAATAAGAGTATCGTTGAATTATCAAAAAAAGATGATGGATGATAAATTGCTGGCAGGAGGTGAGCTTCGGTATATTGGGAAAAGATATGCGGATTTTGCTAATGAAATTGAGCTTGAAGGATATGTGGATTTGAAATTGAATGCTTCTTATAAGATACTGAGTAATTTCAAAGTTGAATTGGTATTGGATAATTTGCTAAATTCGGATATCTATATATGGCAGGGATACAAAGAAAGAGGATTATTCTTCGGCTTGAAAGCTTATTATCAATTTTGAAAAAGAAGAAAATAAATAAATTGTTAAAGTAATGATTAAGTATTACAATGGAAAATGATTTTAACAATGGGAAATCAGGATTTAATGATGAATCATTTATACCTGACAAGCAATCGCAAAAGGGGGGTAAGAGGACAATAGTAATCTTGCTTTTAATTGCAGGATTGTTACTATTTGCAGTGATTTCCGGTATTTTTTATGACTGGGGAATAAACCGTGGTGGGTTTGAAGATATTGCAAACCTTTTTTCTTCCGACAAAAAGATTGAGAAGCAAGAAAAAGTAATAAGCGAACAAAAAGAAATGATAGAAGATAAAGACCTGCCTGAATACGATGAATATATGGATACAGCTGGTTCTTATAAGGATGAAGATGAAATTGTTTATCAGGAGGAACAGAATATTCAACCAGAAAAAAATGAAAAGCCAAGGCAGGTTGCAGTAAAACCGGAGATAAAGAAGTCGAAGGAAGAAAAAAATAAACCTGAAGAACAAACTCAGGATACAAAAACATCTTGGAATAACCCACCTTATCCAGATAATCTTACTTCCAGAATAAAAAAATCTAATGTGAAAGAAGGAGAACAACTTTTTACAATTCAGGTTTATGCTACTCCATCACTTGATGATGCAGAAGAATGGAAGGAGAAGTTGGAGAGGCAGAATATTCCTGATGTTGTAATTACTACGCAAAAAATAAGAGACAGGAATTGGTACAGGATAAGGTTTGGTTCATTTAAATCTATTGATGAAGCAAAATCAGCCGCTCAAAAGTCGGGATTTGCTAACTCATGGATTGATAGAATAAGATAATTTTGTAATAATAAAATTTTTTGATGACTATGTACGAACCAATAAGAGATGAGAGTAAGCCTTTGCAGATAAAGATTCCCTGGGATAAGAATACTGCCAGGGGTTTTGCTGTCGCTTTGATTATTACATTTATCCTCTTATGGTTATCGCCTGTATGGGATTATTTATCACCGCCCGTTCCGGTAATAGATAGAATTAATACTATTCCTTTGGAGCTGATTAATTTTGGTGTAGGTGATGGTACTGGTTTAAGTAAGGGCAATCTCGCTGATGAGGGCAGAGCACACAAAGGACAGGAGCCAATGTCAAATATGCATGATGCCGAAGTTGCAGCTAAAACAAAGTTTAATCAAAATGCTGTTTCTGCTAATCCTGAAGATGCAAGCAGTTTTGCTCCGAAAAGTGAGCTCTCTTCAGACAGAAAAAATGAAAAGGATGCTGGTTCAGGGACAAGAGATGTTGGAACAAAAGATGGTTCACCAGATGGAACTGGTCTTGGTGACAAAGGTTTAGGTCCTGGTTTGGGTCCCGGTATTGGTCCGATTGATTGGGGAGGAGGGGGCAACAGGACTGTTCTTTACAAGAAATTACCGCAATACCCAAGCGGAGTAAATACTTCTGCTGAAATAAAAATACGGTTTACTGTTTCCAGAGATGGAACAGTTGTTAGTA
>RCNQ01000225.1 GCA_003731675.1 Bacteroidetes/Chlorobi group bacterium ChocPot_Mid | reverse complement strand
AATTTTAGAGTGATGGAGCCAGGTTGGATACTGCTTAATACGGATTATTCAGAATTAGGCAATGGAATGTATTTTTATCAAGTTAGTTATGATGGTAGAATACAAACAGGTAAATTGATTATTCACCGATAAAGCAAGGTTATTATAGGGAACATTTTAACATAAATGCTTTATTTTCTAAAGAAGGATATTCAAATGTAATTTACCTGCTTTTTGATATGTCTTCCCTTAATACTTCTGCAATGTTTCTTCCGACAGAAATAGCGGCTTCTTTAACTGATGCAGATAACTGCTCTTCGGTAAGAAGTAACAAATCGGCAACCTGTGATACTCCACTCATTCCTGTAGCGTCACTTACATTGCTGATAGCTGTCTTTCTCATTCGGATTGTTTCAGAATCTTCATACTCCCAAATCAGTTTTCCACCATTTCTGTCGTAAATACGAACAGCTGCTTCAACATTTACAAATATTCCTTCCGAGTTTGAAAATAAGCGACATTTATCTAATGTTGTTATAACAATAAAGTCAGAACTTTCTGTTAGCTGATTCGTAGGAATTATTCTAAGAAATTTTACCATATTATCTTGCACGCCCTGAGAAATGCCTTTTACTATTTTTACAGGTGAGCTTGCATTTCGTAATTTTCTTTCTGTTTCTGAAGTTAACAAAGAACTTCCAACAGCTACCACAACATTTTTTACAGTTTCAGCAGTAGTCTGAGCAGGAGCTTGTGGTGCATTGATTGACAAATTGACCTCGTGAGCATTTGCCCCGATTTGCTCTTCAAAGTATATCTCTCTTCTTTCGAGATTGTATTTATTCAGGTGGTTTACATGTGAACATGAAACTAATAGAGAAAATGTAAATATTAAACTTATAATTATTCGTAATTTCATTTTTTACCTCAATTTTTTAAATTTATAAAGTAATCTAAAAGATTGACAATTTTTTCTGATGATTATTTTGATTCGAGTCAGGGTTTTGTTGCATAAAAATTTGAAACATCACCTATAACGAGTTCACCTGTTAAGGGTGAGAAAACCTGCAACCTTAATTTGCAATGGATACGGTTAGGATTCAAGAATTCTATATCAAGATATTGAGTTAAAGTAGTATCTACAAGTAGTTCGGGTAAATCATTAGTTGAGTAGTACCCTTTTCCGCTGATTTTTTTACCTTCAAGACTGTAAGTGAAATAGTCATGTCGGGTTATGTCGCCGGTAAAGTAATTGAAGAATAATCCGTTTTCTGATTCATTCACATCAAAGCTAATCTCATTGCCTTTGTCAAGAAAATAGCATACTGGTCCGTTTGTGGAAAGCGATTCTTCAATAATCCACTTTCCATTGAGTTGTTTAGTGTAGCTAATCGGTGGATTATCAGTTACTTGCTCGCATGATAAAATAATCAATGCTATGGGTATGATTATCAGAAATATAATATTTTTTCTAATAAAATTCATAAGTTAATGAAATTATTAATTAAAGCTAATATAATTACGAGGTTAAACTAAATTTATTGTTATAATAATTGGACACCAAAAACTCAATCTCTTATTTTATCAAGTAAAGCATTTAATTGTCGGCATTCTTCTTCTGAAAGGTTTTTTAGTAAAGAATCAGCATTTTTTTCACATTCATCCATTTTTTTGAGGAGGTCTAATCCTTTTTTTGTTATGCTAATATCTTTTTGACGTCTGTCTGATTTATTTTCTTTGCGTTCAATCAGACCTTTAGAAACAAGATTGTCAACAACTCTGCTGACATCAGAATTTTTATCAAGCATTCTGTACCGAAGAAATTCTATTGACCTTGGTTGTTTACCAAAACCTCTAAGAACCTTCAAAATGTTGTACTGTTGGCTTGTAAGTCCATGCTTTTTCAATGACAGGAGAAAATCGTGATGCAATTGATTTGTAGTATAAATAAGATTAATTAATCCTTTGTGGTATTCATTTCTAAACCTGCCATCAATTTCATCTTCTATTTTCATAAAATATATATTGCTAAAATGTTAAAAAATAAAATAACCGACGGGTAAACCCATCGGTTAATTTATTAAAAATTTATTTCTCTTTGATTAGTTCAACATTACAAATTATTTCAACTTCATTACCTATTAAAACACCACCAGCATCCATCGGAGAGTTATATTTTAATCCCCAGTCATTTCTGTTGATTTTTCCGTTTATTTTAAATCCGGCTCTTGTATTTCCCCATGGGTCTTTGACAGTACCTGAGAACTTTGCATCAAATGTTACATTTTTTGTAACACCAAGCATTGTGAATTTACCCGAAAGTTTATATTTCCCCTTCCCTGTTTTTTTGAAAGACACACCTTCGAATTTGATATTAGGAAATTTTTCAACGTCGAAAAAATCAGCTGAGCGTAAATGCTTGTCCCTGTCTGCATTGTCAGTGTTTATGCTGGATACATCTATATTAAAGTTAATTTTTGCATCAGTAAAGTCAGGTTTATCGGAAGTTACAGTCCCGTTAAATTTATTGAATTGTCCTTCAACATCGGTTATCATCATATGAGTTACAGAAAAACCGATTTTAGTATGAGCATTGTCAAAATTCCACTTGGTTGTCTGTGCATTCAGAGTAATACCGAAAATTAATGCCAGAATTGTTAAAGTTATTTTTTTCATTTTTTTCTCCAATAGTTTTACAAAATTACAAAATATATAAATGTTGTAACGATATATGTTGTAACATATTGTAATTAATTGTAAAAAAATTCTTAGATATTAAGGAGTACCTATTTCGAGAACCCCCTGGTTGACTAAAGTTGCTGAGTTAATAACATTACTCAGAACTCTTGCAGCGTCAATATTGTTAATAAGGAGAATTGCACTGTTCGATACAGTCAAATTCCCAAATATAGTCAATGGTGTATTGATAATTTTAGTTCCTGTAAGATTAATTAATACATTTCCATTATATTGTGCCAACCCGAAAGGATTAGCAGGCAAAGTTTGGGTACCATAGAATTCAATAGTAGAATTTGGTCCAACAATATATTGGGTAAAATTAGCCATAGTCCAGGTATTACTGGGAACACTTAATCCTGCGAAACTTATAGTAGCGTTTTCCGAAAGACTGAATAAACCTGAGATTGGGCAATCAAAACAATTTACTCTATTAGATAACATGTCTAATTTTGAATCGTGTTTAACTTTCAATGTATCAATTTTTGTTTCGGCTACATTAAGAGTTACTATATGATTCAATCCTATTTCAACATTATCGTTTACTTCAGATGCATCCATGTTGGGGTATTCTCCAGCTAAAACTGCTGCTCCAACATGACTGGGGTCTAAAGTCCAAGTAAGATAGTCATTCCAATTACCGGTTTGCCTGCTGTAATAATTTCTTGGTAACTTTTCACCAATATAAAATTCACCCAAACCAGGCCATTGTGCAGTTGGTAGAGGGTTCAGTTCAACAGATGCAGTTGCTGGGTTCCAAACTAAATCACTCCCAAATCTTTGAGACCATAATGGAACTTCTGTTGGAATGCTTTTTCTTCTTACTGATGCTTTGGCAGTATTAACAGTTAACAACTCAGCAGGTGGAAATTGTAGTTTTAAATTAAAGTTCCTGGTTCCTAATGAAAAAGCAGAACCTGTCGGTGCAGTCATTGACCAATATCTAGGAATACTTTTTGCAGGGTCTAATCTATTACCTGTTAATGGTTCATAAGGTACTGGACTGAGGTTTACTCCATCAATTCCTCCTGCAACTCCACCAGCACCTGCATCAAATGTAATTGTAGCTGGTGTATATGCATTGCCATTACCTATTTCAAATAAATAGGAGCCAGAACCAGCTCCGATTGGTTTTTGTAAAATTCCGTCAATATATCCTTTATTTTGAGTTCGGGTGAGAGTCGCACCGCTCATTATAATGACTTTTCTTGAATTATCTCTAACGTTAATTCGCTTATCAGTTGCACTTGTGAATAAAAGGTTGTTTTTGACAAAAATATGTGAATTATTTAAATCAATAGTTGGTTCGGTAGAAACAACCAAATCCATATCAGGAATTTCAAGGTTATAAAAATTAGCACCTGCAGCATTACCCAATACTAACCTATTGAATGAAGGTGATGTTATTCTATTTTGGAAAATTACTTTTCTAGACAATGGGTCGAATTTAGCATTATTCAGCATATACATATTGCCATAAAGATGTATATCTCGGTTTCCACAATTTAGTTCTCCGTTTTTAATATAAAGAGAATCAATTATTTCAATATCCGTTGCACCAGGAAAAGTTGAGATAAATACTCTATTGTTAGGTGGTGGAAAAGTATTATCAACAAATAAAGTTTTAATTAAAGATGGCATTGCTTTTCCTGCTATCTGAGGACCATAACTGCTATAGTAAACATATCTTGAAACTCCATAAAAAGGATTTACAGTCATTCTGATTGCACCTATATTACCTACTCCTTCAATTCCCTGTAAGTTTTGTATTCCCAAAGTACAACTGTCATTTAGTCGGAATAAATCACCTTTTACATATCCGATTTCACCTCCAATAAATAATTCACCAGGTAATCCATTGAATACCTCCACCGTTACAGCTTTTACTGTCGGATATGGACCACCAGCGGGTAGATTTATTCGTTTACCATTGCCAATAAATACGAAGTCATTTACACCTTGCCCTGGTAAGTGGTCAACAAAGGTAGTTTTTGTTGTATATCCATCCAAAGACCAGGAATTTGCATCATACCAATCACCAGAGTTATAACTGTAGAAGAAAACTCCTAAGGGCTCGCCAACAACGTAATCACCAAATGCAACATTATTTACAGTAGTAACAGTTGTATCAGATCTGGCTGATACTTGAGGATAATCCCAAGTCGAAGGAGGAAATGGTGATGGTAAAGGTGGAGAATAAAATCCGTGTTGAAAGAAAAACAAGTTAGGACTGTTCCTTAAATCACCAGGATTAACAAATTGAGTTGTTATTTTATAGGTTCTTGTTCCTAAATTGAATGGTGCCAAGGTTGAAACATTCCAGTATCTTGGAACATTAGTTGTTGTTTTAATAGTTGAATTACTCAATTGACTATGGTCAATATTATAAGACGTAACTCCTATCAATCCAGCGGTTCCACCTGAACCAATTGTTTCAATTATTACGGGTCTAAAACTGGTAGCAGCAGTATCTCCACCAACAAAAAACCTTCTTGTAATATTACCTGGTGGAAAATGTCTGTACATTAATCCATTTACATGACCTAATCCATTTCGGGCAACCAAAGGATTACTATTGCCAACAGGACTGAGTTCCACATATTGAGAGTTCGTGCGGGCGTTTATTATTGCTTGATTATTTAATGAAAATTCCAAAGTATTTCGTACTATTAAATAAGAGTTATCATTGCCTAATAAAACTAATCCACTTGGTTTATCGATTTTAAGATTGTATAGTTCAAGACCACCAACATCTTCATTATATAGTGTTTGTGTATTGCTTGAACCTGTTAGGACTAACTGTCTTGCATCAGTAGTTAAGGCAGCTGTATGCATATTCAGAATACCATAGTTAAATAAATTACCACCTAAGAATATAGTATTATCATTAATTTCTGCCAAATGGTTATCATCAATAGTCCAATTATTTTTAATATAAAGATTTTGTTGAGTTATTTGTGTTGTAGAACCACTACCAACATAATGGAGATTAAACATTGGTGTTGTTCCTGCTATTTTGTAGTTCTGAGAAGGAGGTGCAATTACTGTATCACCAATTTGGATAGTAGCTCCATTAATCATGCCAAGACCAAAACCAGAACTAACTTCATAGTCATTAGATGCACCGTTTGAACTTTGTGCAACTATCACTCTGCCCCCATTCATCGAAAAGGTAGATGATTCATTGCTTACATTGAAACCTTTTAGTGCTATGCTTGTATTGCCTTTGTTTAAGACTCGGAATACCCCATTTTGTGAGATGTCACAATTAATAACATATTTATATGAGAGTTTTTCAAAACAACCTGCTACGTCAAGAAGTCCTTTCACAACAGAAACACGTGTTCCTGTTTGATAATACAAATGTTCATCAACTTGGTCACCTACTTCTAGAGTGCCACCATCAACATTTATGGTAGTAATTACATTTGTATTCAAAGTTTGTTTGGTTTGCATCAGTCCATTAGTAACATTAATACCGGAGCCGGGTTCCATAGAGACTTCTTGTGCACCACTCGATAATGTAAATGTTGGGTCTGGCAAAGATAAAGTTGATGAAGATTTACTTAAAGTGAGAACACCACCAAGAAGATAGAATAAAAATGGATTAGTTCCAGTTGCAGCAGCAAAAGAATTTGATTTACATGTTAAAGTGTCAGCCAAATCATCAACTTTGTCTAAATGAACTTCAACCAATGGATTTCCCCAATTACCTTCACCTGTCACGGTTGAACTTTCAGTCCCAGAAAACTTTAAAATAACATAATCATCATTACCTTGGTTTAGATAAAATCCACCATCAATACCCGGAGAGCCATCAGAAATATTTGAAATACTCCCGTTTACAATTAATGTATCTCTTCTACCACTTGCAGCAATACTGGAACTATTAATTCTTCCGTCAACATCCATTTCCAGATTTCTATTAACTTCTAATGTCCTTCTGTTAATCGCTGACCCAGTAAAATCGAGTATTCCTCTACCAGCTGTTGAAATTCCTAAATGAGTACCGCCTATTTTCATAGTATCTATTTTGCCATAGGCTATGTTATAATCGATTGTATGACCATCAATAATAACTGAATCCTTATCAAATAACTGAGATGGATAATAAGAAGAAGGAGGACCCAGGTGTTTGAGAATCTTGTCGTTAGACCAATTTTGTCCTGTATTCCAATTACCGGTATTTCTACTATAAAAAATTCTTCCATCGAAAAATGAGTTAGCTTCACCAGCTGTCCAATCTCCTTCAATATATGGTGTATTTGTGACTTCAATTGGTGTTGGAAATGCTTTTGGTAATAGTCCTACATTAATCTCCCAATCGCTAATTGGCGGGGCTTGATATAGGGCAGGAATATATCTTGCATTATTACCATTGACATCAGAGACAACGTAATTGAAAGTAAATGAATTTGAAGTAACACTTGTAATCCCATCTAAATCAAGTGTCCAATACTTTGATAACATTTCATCTTTTAATCTGTTAGGATGCAAACCTGCATGGAGTCCAATAGAAATCGAAGGTGTACCACTATAAGTGCCTTCGACCATGATATTACAAGGATTATAAACTCCTGATACTCCTATTGGGAAGAAATATTGCTTTGGTCCAGCATTTGTATTAAACAATTTAATAACGTTTCCTACGGTTGGGGTTGCAGAAGACAATATCATTCTGTTTGCAGAAAATGCTCCTGAATAAGGAGATATAGCTCCTGCATCAGTACCTAAGATTAAATTCTTTTGATTTAATGCCAAGAAATTGTTGCTTTTGAAAGTTAATAAGTTATTGACTTTCTCATTCGTTTCGAGAATAATGCTGTTGCCTTGATTATTTAAGTTTACATTATAAAAATCTGTAGAAAAACTACCTCGCATTTTTTGATTTGCAGTCCCATTGAACTCAATTGTTCCAACGGTTCCATATCCCATTGCCAAAGTTGCGGAATTGTTGATAAAATCTCCCTGCAATTTTAGCGCACCTGACTTAGGTCTAAAGCGATAAACTTGACCTTCCAATGGCTTAGCTGTTAATACATTTGTGGAAACAGTTGTACTAAGTCCAGGAGCCACACCGGTTCCATCCAAGCTTAAAAAATTGCCAGCGCCAGTTGTTGTTGCTGTTAATCCTATTGATGCGCTTCCTGCATTTACAGCAACTGGTTTTTGGGAATAATGGAATTCAACTTCACCAGTTGATTCAAGTAATCTTACCTGAAATGATATGACAGGACCTGCTGCAGATGCATCCCATTCAACATTATTCCATTCTGCAATAAAAGTTCTGTTTGGTTGTATTCCTTCAGTTTTGTAAGAAAACTGACCAGATGTTAAATCAAGATTGTCCCATAGAGGAGCTACCAAAGGACGGGCGGCTCCACCATTGTTTGCCAAATCATTAGCGGGAAATGGTGCGGCGGTGCCAAAGCTCAAAAATCCATTAGTGCTTGCACTTACGGTAGTATAAATATTCCCATGATAAGCAAAATCGAAACCAATTGGAATACCTAAATAAAATCCTTCATCTGGAGTACCACCACTAAGCGATGGAACAGTTGCTCCTGTTAAGGGAACAAAAGGTCTGCTCTCAGAAATGAAAGAGTACTTTGTAAAATCAGTTATCCCTGCTGTAAATGTATTTGGAATGAATGTCCCTTTTTGTAATAGTAATGAATCGGACATTGATAATCCACTGGTTTGTGTAACAGTTGAAGATGCATTTGTAGTGTTAATGGTAACCGATGCAATCTGGTCAGGAATTGCAAATCCAGTTTGTTGATTACAAGTATATCCAGGTCGTGTTATGAAAACTGTATAGTCTTCTGCTTCTCCATTATTTCCACCATTATCTTGGCAGGGAGTTGCTGGACTATTTGTTTGTCTTAATTTAAATCTCATCCTCGTTGTTCCTGTTGGAGCAGTTGCAGGTACTGTAAACGTGATATCTGCATAATTTAAAGCTCCCAAACCAACACCACCCACAGGAAATTCCTCAGTCGGACTATTATCTGTAAATACCCCATTAAAATCACTATCAAAATACATAACAACATAATAAGGAGTACCTGCACCAGCTGTATTTACACGTACCGTATATTGATTACCTGCTGTTAATCTAATTGTTGTATCACAAAAGTATCTGAAACCTGCCGAATTGTCAGTTCGTTGATTTCCTGTGTTCTGATACGAAAAAACATCTGGTGGTGCTGCATAGGAAGCACCGTTATCAATCCAAATATCATTTATGTACCTTGAACCAGCAGTGTTACCATAGTTAGTTTCTGTACAGTAATTTTCATTTGTTAAAGTTTGTAAATAGGTTTGAGAAATGGTACCTAATGCAGTAAATTCATAATTACCTCGATTATGATTTTCATAATTGAAATCACGTGCAATTGTTGTTGTTCCATACTGCCTGATGATATTTCCTCTACTTAAATCATCATGGAAACCATCTATTGCACCTGTAGATAGGATCCCACCGTCGTGTAATTCAAAAGCACTTGCACGCATCTGAAATGTATTTAGAATAAGTTTGCCAGGACCACCTGCAGTTTTTTCGACAATACAAGAACCCAATCTTTGTTCGAAAAACTTGTTGGAACCTGCTGTTCCTGCATAACCTGAGCCAATATTGCAATTCAGTGTAACAGTTTTACCATTACCAATTTTGGCAACGTCCAATCTTCTTTTGGGCCATGAGTTTGTAGAGTTCACGGCTCCGTTATATCCATTGTCGTCATCAACATTACTTGTAACCCATGTAGCAGCACTGTTCCATGGACCGTTATTCTTGCTGTAATAATAAGTTATTGCAGGTCCTTGTTGCGCAACAACAAAATCTCCGAGTAAAAATCTGTTGTTTGTTGCCAAACCTAAACTGACATTTGCAAGTGTTCTCAAAGCACCATTAATACTGTGGGCTGTTGTTGATGTATCAGTACCAAAAGTCCTATAAGTTGCTTCGCCAGCATTTATGTTTCTATCACCACAAGCAGATGCGGATGCATCATTGAATAGATTACTTGGTGGGCTTAGTCTTTGCCAATTATTATTCGCTCCACCTTTCCAATAGGTAATGTCGAAACATCTTTTAAGAGCTCCACCGGGTATATCTTTGGGGTCACGATATCTGGCTCTGAAAGCCATAGTTCTTCCACCTTGTGTAAAACCGCTTTCGGCAGGTCTTGTCATTCTCCAATATTTTTGAATCATTCTTGCTTGCTGATAATTATAAGCTGCATCATCTAAAAAATCACTATAAAAATGCACCATTGGAATAACTTGCATACCAACCAAACCTGCTACTCCTCCTGCATTAGTTAGAGTAAAGGCAAAAGGTGTATAAGCACTATCATGCCCGATTTCATACATTCTTTCTGCAAAAGTTCCAGATTGCAACCATTTTCTTAATTCTCCAGAAATATGACCTTCTCCAAGACGAGCAACTCCTGTGGCTGCTTGGTCTATTGTCATTACCCATTCTCCAGAATTATAAACAGGAGCAGAGGTTACTGTGCTGTTATTTGGGCTTAAATCAATATAAGCTCTATTTGTGGGAGTAAACAGTAACTGGTTTAATATTGTTACATTCCTCATACCCCCAACGTTTGTGGGTACAAACAGGATCCTCTTATTAACTCCAGTATTAATGAGTGTTAAATTGTAGAAACTGATATCAACTAAAGATGTTACATTCTGCGAATTTCCACTGATAAATGTAAAATCACCTTGATAAGGATTAAACAAACCGTTTGCTCCAATATTAAGATTGCCTCTTAATTCTATGTTTCTTGCAACTGCTGTGGCTGGTTCTCGAGCATGTAAAATACCACTTTCAATAAATAAACTGTCGGAAATAGTAATATGATTAGTCATCCTAAGATTTGTTCCTGCTGTTTTTTTAACAGACAAGGTGGCTACGGTAAGAGGTAATCCATTACCGGTAGGTTGATTATCAGTCCCATCTGTATAGATAAAATGACCACGATTGTGAGTGCCGACATTATAAAATCTGTTCGCAGTCTGAATATTTCCTGTTGGACCTGCAGTTGTGATGCCATTTTCATTACCGATACCTAAAGCTCCATCTTTTTGCAAGAAGAAATCGCCTGTCCCAGATAATATATTTGTACCTGTCATTAAAGTACCCGCAGAATCAATCCATACAAATCCATTAACAGTCTTGTTTCCTTCAACATTTATGGTTTTTCCGTTGCCAATATAAATGTATCCATCATTTGTAGGTACTATTGTAGTTGGTGAACCAAAATAATGTTGAGTTGACCAGTTGCTTGGAGTTGACCAATTGCCGTTACCAATACTATAAAAGCTTAAATGTTCAGGTTCACCTATGATGAATGTTCCAATATCTGATAACAGGCTAAATTGAGTGCTATTAGCGGTTCTCGTACCTGTCCTTGGTTGACCGTATCTGTCTGGACCTATCCAAGCAGTACCAGTCCAAAGTCTAACATCGAATTGGTTAAAATCTCCTCCTCCTCTTACATCACCTGCAGGTGAGTTCCCACTAATAAACCCAAGAGTAGCATTGTAAGTTCTTGCAGTTCCCAAATCGAAAGTGCTACCAGTTGGTTTTGTAACAATGTACTGCCTTCTGATATTTTTACTATCCATTATGTTGCTTCCAGCAGGAACAATTGCGGCTCCTGTTGTTGATATAGGAGTTGTTGAAGTTGTCAAAGAATCACTTAAAATATCAATAATTCCTGCTGTACCCCCAGCCCCATTGAAATCCATCAATACTGGAGTATAAGAAGTACCATATCCTACATCAAATACTCTTGATGTTGCTCCTGTTGGTATGTTTCTCCTTAAAGAACCATCAACATGACCTGGATTCAAGCCGTTTCTAACTACATTGTTGTTTATTTGAGCAAATCTTCCCCTTATAAATAATATACCACCACTCAAATCAAGAAATTGTGTAACGAAAATACCATTATTTGATGTTGTACCAACCCCATTGGCAAATAAACCGCGACCACCATTATCAACTTTCAGAGTGTAAAAATTCTCATTTCCAGTCAAATTTGTCATGGTTTGTGAAGTTGTACCCGAAAATGTAACAGTTGAACTGCCGGGAGTGAATAATCCACCTTCATTCCTCCAATTACCTTTAATATCCATTAACACTGGACTAATAGTAGATGAAGGCATTGTTAATCTTGCAGATGCGAGGATTTTAAGGTTATTATTAATTAATATATTATCAACTGGTTGTATTTGTCCTGAGCCTGAAATAACAACATTGTAAAATGGGTTATCAGTTGTACTTCGTGAAGTAATACTGTTAGTATAGATAGATATTGGGGCATTAAAGATTACAGCATCAGTCCCTGGGTTAAACACTCCTGCTATATTAGTCCAATTTTGGTTTACTTCAAGATTGAAACCGTTTGATGAAAAAGTGCTACTTTCCAAAGTTAAATCATTTACTACAACAAATGTTGGATTAAATGGAGAATTAAGTCTTTTCACACCAGAACCTGAAATAGTCAAATCATAATACTCAATATTTTTAATAGAATCAGGTACTGAACCAGGCGAACATGGTATATCCTGAATTCCTCCATTCTGATTAAAAATTATTTTGGAGCCATCCATGTTAAATCTTGGAATGGCTACGTCAAATTCAAGTTTTGAAATATCAAATATTCCATTAATCACTGTTTGACCTGCATTTGAAAAAGTTACAGCACTTGCACCTGTCCTGTTACCTTTAATAACCAAATTTTTATATTGGTTAACAGCGGCAGGAGTTGACATAGTGCTTGGAATATTGACGTACGTATTGTTTCCATCTTTCCAGAAAGTAATTGTACCAGAGGTAAATACCGATGCTTCATAATTAAAAGGATAAGCTCCCCTTACAATAAGTTCACCGTTTTCCATAGTAAATTTTCGATTACTGCTTTTACCATTTATCGAATAGCTTCCAATATCAAGTGAACCACTTCTAATCACAAGAGAATCTTTGATTTCGACTACTTTACTCATCTCCATGATTTTACCGTTCGGTTTATCTACCGCCAGACAGCGTACATTACTCGGTAATCCATCACCACTTCTCTGAGGGGTAAATGTACCTGAGTATTGATAAATCACATCTGAGTTTAAATCTCTGACCAAACTATGAATATTTCCATCATAACCTGACTCAGTTATACCATTCTCATGGGATATTACTATTTTTGAATTTGGCATCAATCTTGCGGTATCACCATGAATAAAATTATTACCCGTAAATACAAGTTCTCCACCAGCTTCTACTGATACTAAATTTGCAGATGCAACAGGTTCAGTAATTGTAACAGAATTGTTAGAAATTCTTACTATATCTGATTGCTTATTCGGATATGTATCTGAAACAGGACCTCCAAAATTATCTTTTGACCAAGTGTTTTTATCATTGTATTTCCCATTCGCCCTACTATAATATGTTGACCGAGCAGCTATTTCCTCACCTGCTGTCCAATCTCCATCAATTGAATCTGTTTCTTGGGTATAGAATCTATAGTTACCCCACCATGCAACTTGATTAGTTTGTCCAGGGTCAATTCTCCAATAACCTGCCGGGTCTGGATATGCAGGTTTATAATACATCACAATAAAAGCACTTTCATTGCCATTAACTTCAGCAGGGTCATAATAAAATATTAAATCTGCTCCATTATCAGATACAACAATATTATCAGAAAACACATTCCAATATTTTGTTAAAGAGGCAGGTGATTTTTCTACTCTCGGGTGTTCCCTGTTGATTGCTCTCATTCCGAAATATGCTCCTGAATTAAAAGTGCAATGATTCAATGTAATTTTCCCAGGAGTATAAACACCAGGTGTACCTAATGGAAAATTTCTTATTTGTTGAATTGGATTTCCTGCATTTATCTTGTAAATTAATGCACCACCGAAAGTTCCTGAACTATTCGAAATACATTTATTAGCTGTAAAGCTGGAACTACCATTGAAATTTGAGAATATGTCACCGTCTGTTCCAACAGTTAAATTAAAGGTTTTCAGCTCTATTTTACTATCGGAAATTAAGTAAATATTATTATCCACTTGGAGAGCGGTATTTAACTCTAAATCTCCTGAACTTTTATCAACTACTAAATCATCAATCATCAATTCAGATGGGCTGGAAAATGTTTGGCTAACGTTACCGTTTAACCAAAACAAGCCACCAAATGTTGAAATAGTACTTGAATTGTTGATGTCTCCAGCTAAAGTGATTGTTGCTGAATTAGAAAAATTCCCTGAATTATTGATATCGCCTGTAATTAGTAAGTTTGCTGCGTGTGTTTCAAAAGTCGAATTATTAGATGTATTTAAATTCCCCATAACAGCAACATTGGAATTTGGGGAAATATAAAAAATAGCATTAGGTGATAGATTGAGTACGTCTTGTGAATAGGTATTGATGCTTATCACCCACAAAAATGCGAATGCAAGCCAATTCCTATTTTTTTTCATAATTATGTCTAATCTATTTTTCAAAAGAAATCTAAAATTCGTTAATTAAAATTTAATAAAGAAATCAATTTACTCGTCAATTCTTTCAATAGTAATCTGTGAATTTGTTAATACATTATATGTAGCACCAGCACCACCACGAGTACTTTGTATGTGTACATTTATAACCGAACCTGCTGACAAGTTTGCAATAAAGCTATTGGCTCCACTGTTATAATTTCTGTTCACATTATTATCGTCAGAATACACCCAAAACATGCTACCTGGAATCTCGGTGCCGCTATTTGTTACCCATCCTCTCATGGTATTACGATTTCCTCCTGCATCTGTATTTTGTATATTTAGACAATAAGATATCCTGTACCATCCTGATGAGGTAATTGTTATATCGGCACTATTGGCATTATGAGTGTAATATGTATTATCTTTTCGCTGTTCTGCCGTCCAGGGGACTGTATTGTCTCCATTACTAGCTAAACCCAGATTAGTTGCCCGGTAACCCATGAACCATCCTTCTCTTAGTACAGCACCATTTACGTGAAGTCTGTCTGCTGGTGTTGTTGTCCCTAAGCCTACATTCCCACTGACATCTACATACATTGCTTGTACGGAACCATCTGTATCCTCCAAGTGCATAATGTAATCAACACCATCATTTTGACCTGAACGGATATGAAGTGCATTTACTCCGGTACCACCAACAATATTCAATGTAGCATCAGGTGTATTTGTTCTTAGACCTAATCTCTTGTTGATATCATCCCAGAAGAAGTTATCTTCTCCACCTAATACTCCACCATTATTGTATTGAACAGATCCATCATTACCAGCAGGAATACCTGCAGAACTCCAACTTAAAGCTCCACTACCATTGGTTGCTAAAACTTGTCCTGCTGTTCCATCTGAAGTAGGCAAAGTCCAAACGACACTTGTTGTAATAACATTAGGAGCAACAAATCCAACAAAATCTCCACCAGCGGCATCTAAAAATTTCAAGTAAGTTGGTGAAGATGATGCATTTGGATTTATAATGATAGCATCATTTCCTGTGGGAGAAATTTCTAACTGTGCGTTTGGATTAGTACTCCCAATGCCAACTTTTCCTGTGGAACTTACCACAAAAGGATAGTTTGATGCTCCACTTTCAAGATAAATCCCATTTCCTGTTCCGTTATTATCTAAATTGAGTACACCACCATTTGCAGAATTTGATAATTTCAATGTATAATCAGCCGCATTAGAACCTTGCATATCGACAGCACCACTATTAACAGTAATTATTCTGCCAGCACCT
>RCNQ01000224.1 GCA_003731675.1 Bacteroidetes/Chlorobi group bacterium ChocPot_Mid | reverse complement strand
CTTATTCTCTTGCCGTTCCCGCACAGGTGCAATTAACGGTCTGTAACATTTTTGGGCAACAGGTGGCTTTGTTGGACGAAGGTTTTAAACCTGCTGGAAGTTACAGTGCAGATTTTAACGGAGATGGTTTGCCTTCGAGCATTTATTATTACCGTTTGCAATGCGGCGACAGGCAAGAAACGAGACAAATGATATTGGTAAAATGAGAATGAAAACATAATCCTTAAATAGAAACAAAATCGAGTCACTATTGTACATTTTGATTTGGTTATTGGTTTTTCAGTACCATATTTTTTGAAAGTGATACAATCGCAAAGGATTGGGATAAAATTCTACGTGAATGGCTTCAGCTGATACAATTTTTAATGGTATTCATTATAAATGCAATATCTTAGTGCCAAAACTATTGTTCAACAGGAAGAAAAAAAATATGTTCTAAATCTTGCTCTAATGATTTTTTTCGGACAGTAATGAAATTATTATATTACTTCACTCCAAGCTAAAATAGTCGGAATCTATTTTTTTAATTTCATAAGAATTTGTTACGGAAACACCAACATTATAGTCTATCATATATTCTGCTAATTGTTCACCGTCAATAAGTATAATTTTTGCGTCAATCTTTTCAGCATATTCAATAGCTGCTTTTGAGAAGTTGGATAAAGTTATAAATATTCCTTTTTTGGATTGTTGACCGAGTAAAGCTCCAGCAAATTTTTGTATCTCAGGTCTACTTACTTGATTTTCCCATCTTTTTGCCTGAATATAAATCGTATCCAATCCTAATTTATCTTCTTTAATTAAACCGTCAATACCTTCATCTCCACTTTTACCTGTTACCTTGGCTTGGTCGCTTAATGAACCGCCGTAACCCATCTTCACTAATAAATCAATAACTATTTTTTCGAAAAAGTCAGGAGGTAATTTTTTGATTTCATTAATTAAATCCTGAACCAAATTATCCCGCAAAGTTTTATAACCTGCTTCTATTAACTCAATTGGTGTTTTACTTTGTTCAAACAATTGATTATTATCATTATCATCATCTTCTTCTTTTTTCTTTGTCATTGATTCTTGAAATGCTGGAAACTTTTTTAGAAATTTCTTATTAATGCTCGTAATATTTGATTTCAATGTATCCAGACCAGTTTTAGTAATTATAAAATAACCCCTTCTGGTTTGTTCAATTAATCCCGCTTTTTTTAAATATGTTTTTGCCCAGCCAACTCGGTTAGTAAAAATTGGTTGAGATCCACTTGCAAGCATTTCCTTTTTTTCATTTGCAGTTAAATTGAATTGTGTTGCTAATAATTCGATTGATTCTTGAAAAGAATACTCCTTACCGTCTGATATTAATTTTAACAAAGGTAACATAATTGATTGAAAATCAGGTATTGGCATTACTAATTCCTTATATTATTTCAAATATCTTTTAAATCTTTAATTTGCAAATTTATAAAAAATTAAATAACTAACTCGAAAAATTTTTTTAATTACAAATAAGCTACTTTCCGGTCTTATCATAAATGTACCTGATATTTGCGTTTGCATCAGGATAATCCTTCCAGATTCGAACAGCCTTGAAAAAATTAACCAGTGCTTCATCGTAACGACCTTTCAAAGCCAAAACAAAACCAATCTTATTATAGTTTTCTGCTAAACCTCTGTCCATATTCAAATTCATTTTAAAGCCGACCGAGTCATAGGGCTTTAATACATTTTCATCATTGGTTATTTGCAGTTTAAAATTTGTCTTCGATTTCCTTATTTCCTTTTCCAGAATATCGTTGTAGTAAGTGAGCATTTTTTGCCTGAAGTATAGTGCCTGACGATAGGACGCAAGGGAAGAATCAAGATTTTTCATATTGTAATAGTGAATACCCTTTTTCATATACTTGTCAATAGTCGAATGGCTTGTTTCGAAAGCTTTTTTGAAATAATAGTCTGCTTTTGCAGTATCACCTGTTTCAATGTAGATGTCTTTTAGGTTCGAGTAAATATTCGATGAATCAAATGGTGATAAGCCGAGTGCTATTTCGAATTGCTTCACTGCCGGGACATACATTTTTAGTCGTTTGTAGGAAACACCCTTGTTAACAATTGCTTCGACAAAGTCAGGTATCATCGCAAGAGCTTCATCAAATTTCTCGATAGCTTCTTTTTCCTGATGCTTTCTTGATAATTCAATCCCGGCATAAACAAGCGAAGAAACTTCCTGCTTTTTGTTCTCATACGAAACATCAACAAGCCATTTCGGATGTGTCAAAGAGTAAATACCGAAAATAATCAGAAATGAATAAATGCAGATTACAGCAATTGAAATGACTTTGTCGGGTACTATGTTTCTTCTTATGTTTTTGTTTTGATTCATTCCCAAATTTAAATAATTCCAATTAATATTAAAAAACAATCAGCTTTGAGCTTTGAGCTTTTAGCTAAAAAAAATCATTAATCAAATTTATCCAACAGCAATTTTACTGCATTCACAGGAGTTAACTCTCCGTTCAGCACTTTTTTGTCAATGGTTTCTTTTGATGCAATAATTTTCGGATTTTGGTAAAAACGACTCAGCAGATTTTCTTCGACCATTGTGTAAACCCACTCCAAGAGTTGTTCATTTCTTCTCTTGTAAAACAAGCCGGAACCTTTAGTCAGCTCGGTAAAGTCCGAAATATTTTTCCAGATTTCATCAATACCTTCGTCATTAATTGCAGAGCAAAGGAATGCCCCGGTAGTCCAGCCGTCAGTTGCAGGTTGAAGGTAATGCAATGCGTCGGAATATGCATGTTGTGTGATTTCAGCTCTCTGGCGATTATTCCCGTCGGCTTTGTTGATTACGAGCATATCAGCCATTTCTACAACACCTTTTTTTATTCCCTGCAATTCGTCACCTGCTCCCGGAAGTAAAAGTAGCATAAAGAAGTCCACCATAGTGCGGACAGTGATTTCGCTTTGACCGACACCGATTGTTTCAACTAAAATCACATCAAATCCTGCCGCTTCGCAAAGAAGTATTGTTTCTCTTGTCTTTCTTGTAACGCCGCCTAAAGTTCCACCCGATGGAGATGGTCTGATGAATGCGTTTTTTTGACGCGAAAGTTTTTCCATTCTTGTTTTGTCGCCAAGAATTGAACCTTTGCTACGTGTACTGCTGGGGTCTATTGCAAGCACAGCTACCTTATGCCCGTTTTCGCAAAGATAATTTCCGAAAGATTCGATAAAAGTACTTTTCCCGACACCCGGTGAACCAGTAATGCCGATGCGGATTGATTTGCCTGTCTTTGGCAACAGCTCTTTCAGGATTTCCTGTGCCTGAGCTATATGAGCAGGTGCATTGCTTTCGGTAAGAGTTATTGCTCTTGCCAAAATACTCCTGTCATCTTTGAGTATTCCTTTCACATACTCTTTTGTTGTCAATTTTTGTTTTGATAAGCTAACAGTATTCTGTCTGCCTGAAATATCATTCTTCAAGCCGGGAAGAACCTGAGTTGCAAATTCATCACCGCTGTTTTCGGGAGCCCATTCTGGTTTTTTTTTCTTCATACAACAGGCATCAGACTTAGACTGATTGTAATAATGAATGTCCCGATGATACCATTGATGAATTCAACAACAAGAAGTGCCGTAGGATAATTTGTCTGAATATATGTATTCCAAAACCTTTCATAAATCCTTATACCCCCAAAAATCAATCCGAGAATCAAACCCGATTCAAATGAAGTAAAGGGCAGATATTGACGCAGATAAAAATATGAAGCTGTGATTATCCAGATTTCAATCTGAGTACCTAAGAATTGCTTTGTCAGATAATTGCTCGCTGAAGTCCTGATTCTGACAGAGGGATTACCTTCCTGTGCTTTTTTATACAAGCCGTCAACGAATGGATTCATATATAGAATTCCAATTAAAATATAGTGGATTACTCCGACTACCAGACCATAGAAAAAGACATGCCAGATAAATTCCATAAATCACCTTTCTTATGTAAAAAGTTCTTATGTAAAATTCAATAATTTATAGCAAACTACAAAATAAAATTTTTATTCCAGCAAACTTATTAAAAAAAAGGACTGCCCAATTAAGACAGTCCCTTCGTTTTGAACCTATTTTTTTATCTCATTAAAATTATTTGTTGTGTCTTTGTCATTAAACCTGCTTTGAGCACAACATTGTAAATTCCCTGAGGATAATTTACGGCATTCCAATTAAATATTGTGCCATATTGGTTGCTTTCGCCAGAAATTTCAGTTACTTTCATTCCTGCTGAATTGTATATTTCAAACTTTACTGAATTATCATCAGCACCGTTAATTTTGAAACTTACAACATCGCTGAAAGGATTTGGATAAATTTCAAGACTTAATCCATTTAATCCGTATTCATCAATATCTGTCGGGTCCTTGCTTACAAATGACCTTACTTCCGACCATTCACCAGTGCTGTATTGATTCGTAGCATTAACCTTCCAGTAGTAACGGGTTTTGCCTTCAAGATTGGTCAAGTCAAAGAATGCAAACTCCAATCCGCTTTCATTTGCAATCATATTCGCAAAATTGGCGTCTTTTGCCACTTTAATATTATAAGTCTGATAGCCGTCCACGTGATGCCATGTCAAGCGAACTGTAAACGGAATCTGATTTGTATCGTTTGGCGGATATTCCAAAAGAGGTTTATCAAGCACAGTCAAGAACTCTCTTGTCTCAGACCAATCACTATTTGCATCAGGATTTAATGCCTTGACTTTCCAAAAATACTTGGTATAATATTTAAAGTCATTGTAATCATAGGATGTTGAATTCAAATTCTCTTCAACCAACAGATTTGAGAAATTCTGTCTGTCAGAAACCCAAAGTGTATAACCTGTAGCTCCACTGACGGGATACCAAGCCAGTGTCCCGCTAACCTGTGAATTCTTCTTTTGATTTTCAGGATAATCCAAATCAGGATTTGTTATCAATGTCGTAAATTTACGTGTCTCAGACCAATTCGTAAATCCATCGGGTGTGCTTGCCCTGACTCTCCAATAGTAATCCCTGTAATGCTCGTAATTGCTGTAAGTGTAAAATGTATCAGGATTTGTCCTTGTGAAAAATGGTGTGGACATATTAGGATACTCAGATATTTGCAATTCATAATTTGTTGCACTTGCAACCGAACGCCAATTTAAAGTACCGCTCAATCCAAGACCTCCCTTATTATTCGGCGGAGAAACAAGAGAAGGTTCTCCGGCAGTAGTAACAAAATCCCATACTTGTGACCATTGACCGGTTTCTGTGCCTTTATTGGCTCTGACTTTCCAAAAATAAGCTGTGTTTTTCTGCAAATTATTGTAAATCAAACTTGTAGTATTCACGTTTGTCTGGTTGATGATTGGAGATGAAAAACTTACATCACTTGCCAGCATGACGTCATAGCCCGTTGCACCGGACATAGCTAACCACGAAATTGTACCATTTAAAGGATTACCTCTCGAACCTTTTTCAGGCAAAGATAATTGTACTCTTCCTAATCCTGTCTGGAATTTCCAAACTGTTGACCAATCGCTCGATGATTGCCCTGCCAATGACCTCACTGCCCAGTAATATGTCTGATTGGCTTCCAAAACCGGATACTGTACTGATGTTGAAACAAGTGTTGTGTCGTTAACTATCGGATTAGATAAATCCTGATTTTTACTAAGTTTAGCATGGTATTTGGTAGCTCCGTTTATATTATTCCAGACCAACATACCCTCAACAGGTATATTTGTCCCGTTGTCCGGGGGACTTGGTATGGTCGGTGGTCCGAGTTTTGTAGTAAAGTTCCATTTTTCAGACCAGTCTCCTGTTCTTCCGTCAGTGCTTTTCGCCTTGACTCTCCAAGTGTATTTTGAAATGGAACTCAAACCTGACATTGTCAAATTCGAATCAGCTATATTGCCATTGTCAACTACGAGAGCAGACATATTTGTATCGCTTGCTACCTGCACCATATAACTTGTCGCACCGGGAACTTTGTTCCATCTAAGCTGAGCGTTCAAATCAACATTGACTGCATTGTTTTCAGGTGCCACCAAAGATGCTATTCCAAGCTTTGTTGTAAAGTTGAAATTGTCTGCCCACAAACTAACCTGGCTTCCTGCTGTGGCTTGCACCGTCCAGTAATATTTCTTGTTGTATGCCAGACCTGATACAGCTAAGCTATTTCCTGTTATTCCAGTCTGATTCAATACTGTCGTTGAATATGTCGGGTCGTCGCTGAGCTTTACGTTGTATGCTGTTGCTCCGCTAACAGATGTCCATGTTAATAATCCTGACAAACCAAAACCGAGAGAATCCTTTTTTGGTGTTGACAAAACAGGTGTCGCAAGCAAAGTAGTGAAACTTCTTATTTCTGACCAACCACTCTCGTTGTAGGGAGATGACTTGATAGCCCTTACTCTCCAGTAATTAACCTTGTTGTTTTGCAAAATTCCCTGCGGTACAACATAATATGTATTTCCTATCGCACTCATTTGCAAAATAGTTGATGAAAAGTTCGATTGCAAAGAAATTTCGAGAGAATAGTTGTTTGCTTCAGCAACGCTGTTCCACCTTAATGTATCGGTTAATCCAAAATTAATCGCATTATTTGCTGGTGTTGCCAATGTCGGAGCAGGAATTTCAGTAGTAAAAGACCTTACCGTTGACCAATCACTCGCCTGACCGCTGACAGCTCTGACTTTCCACCAGTATGTCTGATTATAGCTCAAAGCAGGCGAAACAGTAACAGTGGAATCAGTAATGCCTGTCTGGTTGTATGCCAGGTCTGTAAATCCTGAATTTCTCGAAACCTGAACATCATAGCTCGTAGCACCTGTTACCCTGTTCCATCTCAGAACTGCACTTAAAGGCACTCCATAAGCCATATCACCCGGAAAAACAAGTGTCGGAGGTGTTAATCCTCCACCCGAACCATAAGTAAAGCTTATCGTCCCACCTGGCGACCCAATTGCCGATATATTCAAGCCCCCTGCACTGCCATCACTCAAAAAAGAGCTTGGATTAGTAGTATTGTTAATCTCCGTTCTGCCCACAGTTGAACTGAAATGTGCATTCTCAGGATTTCCTCTTACAGTTGTTGTCCCATTAGGTCTGTAAATGTAAACTTCGTCCGGTGGTCCGCTTGCATTCCCCTCAAGAGCAGGTTTAATTCTATAGACTAACAATCCGCTACCTTGCAATGAATTTTCGAATGTCCCTGTTTTATTTCTGTATTCTACCACAAAAAACTCTGTAGAAGAATTTGGTGATGCAATTTTATAAGCATTATTTGTTGATGATGTCAATGGGTTTAATGTATAATTCCCATTTGTAGTAATCTCGGGTATATTCGAAATCCAGCCACCATAGGTTTTTTTCATCCAGGCACCCATGTGCTGTGGTGGATTTGTTGTTGAAGCCATTATATCCCATCTCCAAACAGGGTCTAAACCATCTTGGTTGTAGTGATACAAATCAGGTGCGCCTAACGTATGGAACATCTCGTGAGAAAGCACTCCATTGCCCGAACTTACCAGAAAATTCTCCAACTGGAAATTGTAATCCCATACCCTTTTACTATTTATTGTTACATTTTGCGAATAAAGAGACCATCTGTGAGGCCAAAGCAAATCCGACCACCCGTCATTGTTGCCTTTGATTATAAAGCATACATTATCCACATATCCATCTGCATCATTGTCAATAGCCAAACCAGCTGGTATCTCACTCCTTGTAGCAAGCACTGCATCACGCAACAAGATATGCTCCCTGTCCCTTTTTTGAGTGTCATTCTGATAACCATCGGGATTATCATTTGCATCATAAGGTCTGAAATAATTCCTGATATGGCTATCCTGATATGACTTCACAATATTACTGCTTGGTCTCGGATAAAACGATGTATAAATACTCAACTGATTATAAGAAACCTCTCTGAAATAATTCAGCATCGAGTTACCACTCGCATTATTAAACATTGTCCAAAATGTAGATGTATCTCGTGTGAATTCCGTATCATCAGCAAAACGAATATATATCACTATGTTTTGTATCGTCCCAATGTTACTGACAAGTGTCCCTTCCTTTTTCTTTACATCAGGTTTGGGAACGTGTCTGTAATGTTCGCTCCTCTTCATTTCCAAAATGAAAGGTGCAGGTACAGCACCCGGCTTTAAACCTAATGCTTTGGGGTCAGCTTCCCCGACAACATAATTCGATGGCATCAAAGTATCACCTGAGCGAACAGCATAAACATAATATCTTGTTACAGGATGCTTAATAATGGTAAACCCGTCATTGTCGTGTAATCTCCTGAAGAACTCATCACCCGTAACAAAGCATTCAATCACACTTCCGTTTGGTTGCGTTATCTTTGTCTCTATGTTTTCAAGATATGCAGACTTTGTAACGGAAGTTGAAAGAAAAGTCATAGTCAGTAGCAAGATAAATATCAAGCTACCCTTTAATTTTGTAAATTTCATTTAGACCTCATATATATCATTCAACATATTTTCTAAAAAGTAAAAAGTTATATCTTATGCAAAAAACGAAATAGCAATTTCGTTAATTATCAATATTTATACAAGAAAAAAATTAAATATTTTTAATTTCATTTATAACGAATAATTTTTAAAATTGTTTGCAATATTGATATATTGCAATAAAATAAATTGTTAATTTATAAAAAAACAAGCTAACTGAGAAAATTTTATCAGCATTATTTATATAATTTATGGACACAAAAGACTTTACGCCCAAATGGATGAGTTTATTAATTCTTTCCCCATTTTTCTTTTCATTTATTTACTACATCGCAGGAAAAAATCTGCTCGACAGTCAAATGACATTATTTCAGTACTTACAACTGACTGCCCTGATTGCCGTTGTTGTTCCCGGAGGATACCAACTTTACTTCTGGACTCAAAGACACAGCAATTTCTTTAAAACAAGGGTCTTAAAGATTTGGATTGATGATTATATTCCTTTTTGGCCCAAGTGGGTTTGGGTTTACAGCTTTTTTTATTACATTTTAATTGGCGGATTTTTAATTATGATTCCAAATATAGAAACTGCGGTTTATGTTATATTTGGTGGCTTGGTACTTTTGGTTTCTCAATGCATCTTTTTCATTCTGTTTCCAGCAATCAATCCCCCCGAATGGAGGCAATTCGAACCAGATACCATCTCAAAAAAATTCCTCAAATTCGTCCAGGCATTTGACGACGAAAACAACTGCTTCCCGAGTATGCATTGCTCTTTGGCTACTTACATTAGTTTGACCATGTTCCCCGTTATTGCTTATTATTCATTTATACCCATATTTCTTATTGCCATCAGCTGTCTTTTGACAAAACAACACCAATTTATGGATGTTGTCCCGGGTGTTGGCTTAGGTGCATTTGTTTACTGGATTGTATTCTAAACTAAAACTCTGCACTATTGACTTACGAATGTCGCGTCAGAACTAAAGACTTTTGTTTTCTTCTGTGCATTCTTTATCAGCAGATACAACCTGTTATGCAAATTTACAGGGCTGACTCCTGCATCTATATCAAGATATAATATATTCAGATTCGGTTGGATTTCTTTCAATTTATTTTCTATTCCGCGTGCCACAACGTGATTAGCAAGACAACCAAACGGCTGAAGACATAGCACGTTCTCAATTCCGTCTTTTGCAAAAGCAAGTATATCTCCTGCAATCAACCACCCCTCACCATAGTATTGACTGGAAAGATTAACAGCTTTTTCAGCATATTTTGCCAACTCCTTAATAGAGTGCTTGGGAGCATAGTACCTGAAATCCTTCAAAGCATCTTCAAAATCTCTGTCAATTTTGTTGAAATACGGTTCGATTGCATTTGTCAGCAGTTTAGCAATTGGTCGCTTATCTATAAGTTTTTCATTTTTAACATTGATGTTCACAAACCATTGAGTAAACATATTGACAATTGGCGGAATTACCGGTTCAATGCCATGCTCAAGTAAATATGCTATTGTATGATTGTTGCCTATTGAGTTATACTTAACATAAACTTCGCCGACAATTCCAATTTTTGCAGTTTCGAAATCCCGCACTGGAATTTTGTTGAATTCTGCTACTGCTTTTTTCAATGTTTGGATTAACCCCTTTTTATCAGATGATGCAATATGTTCTTGAGCCATAGCGGCATACTTGTCGGAGACTTTTTTTGCATCGCCTTTATTGATTTCCCTCGGTGCTATGGAATAATACATTCTCGAAATTGCATCACCATAAATTAGTCCCGTCAAACCCTGCATAACGAATTTTACTTTGTTTAGTTTGAAACCGGGTTGTTCGTTAAGTTTCTGGTTTGTCAGAGTAACACCAACAACGGGTACATTGTGATATCCTCGCTTTACCATAGCTTTTTTCAGTAACGGAAGATAATTGGAAGCACGACACTGACCGCCTGTTTGTGTTATTCCCACAGCCACATTATTCAAATCATATTTGCCTGATTCAAGTGCCTGAAGAATATCGCCAGTTATCAATGTAGCAGGATAGCATATTTCGTTGTTTACATATTTCAATCCTAAATCTATTGATGTCTGATTCGATTCAGGCAATTGCTCAACTTTGTAACCCATTGACTCAAAAGCCGCAGAAGCATAAGCAGAATGGAATAATGAGAAGAAGGGAACGATTATCAATCTGTCCCTGTCGCTTTCGGTAAAAGGTTTAGTCGTCATCCTTAGCTTGCCTTTACCTGCTCTCCTCAGCTCGTCGAAGGATGTTTTTCTATCAAATTTATCTCTCAGATTTATTGATTCAATCAAAGACCTTATTCTAAGCTTCAAAGAACCGGGAGCAGAATGCTCGTCAATTCTTATGACAGCATGATTTTTGCCGTGTTCAGCAAACATTTCCTTAATTTCATCAATTAGGATTGTATCAGGACCGCAACCGAAATTATTAAGCTGAACAAACTCGATATTGTCATATTTCAAAGACCACTTAGCGGCTTTGTATAGCCTGTTGGGATATGACCATTGAGAAAGTATATTCATATTTTCGATTTTATCTTCATCTGCGTAAGGCAAAGAATCTTCTGTCAGCACGTCATAACCCAAACCCGCAAACATCTTCGGTATGTCATGATTAATCTCAGGGTCAATCTGATACGGTCTTTGGGCAATGATAAAGACTTTTCTTTGCTGGGCTACTGCTTTGATTAAAATTTCGACAGCTCTTGTGCGAAGGATATCCTTGAATTTTTTAGCTTCAGCCATTGCTGATGAAAAAGCTTTGTCAAAAGTTCTCTTGCTGATACCAAAATTGGTAAAGTATCTGTAACATGCTTTTTTCAGCAACTTGTCATCTTTGAAATTAATGTTTGGTATATCCATCTGTATTCCATACTTCGCTGGATTTACCGAGCTTTCAATTACTGTCGGATAACCCGTTACCACAGGACAGTTGAAGCAATTTGTCATCTCTTCAAACTCTTTCTTTTCATAATTGACTGTGGGATAGAAAATCCTGTCAACTTTCTTATTGATTAAATCCATAATATGACTATGGACAATCTTTGCAGGATAACAAATATTGTCGGACATTAATGTCCCTGAACCAAGGTTGTAATTGTCTTTGTTAGGTGTTTCAGACAATGTAGTCGTGAAGCCGCACTCAGAAAATAACTTGTGCCAGAAAGGATAGTTCTCAAACATATTGAGAACTCTTG
This sequence comes from Bacteroidetes/Chlorobi group bacterium ChocPot_Mid, assembly GCA_003731675.1. Classification (GTDB taxonomy): domain Bacteria; phylum Bacteroidota; class Ignavibacteria; order Kapaibacteriales; family UBA2268; genus ChocPot-Mid. The sequence goes on along the minus strand of RCNQ01000224.1, from coordinate 6,280 downwards.
GTATCCCAATCACTGGAAGATTTTTATCTTGTGTTGCTCTTGGTTTACTCTCTTCTGAAGATAATTCCCTTTCAAAAAGAAGCTTATATTTAAATTCTACAAGATTTTCACCCTGTTGCATATCAGCGTCGTAATTTTTTACGCTGGTATTGGAAAACACATTTTCGCAACGGTTGCCTGTAAAGAAAACATTGTTGTTATTGAATGTCAGCTTGCTTACTTTGCAATAATTCTCACAAGCTCTGCATGTTACATACTTAACGGAATAATTGCCCGTATTCTCAAGATTATTAAGCACATAAGCTGTATTGTCAACTTCTGAAAGCTTGCTGTTTGTTTCTTCTGTAATAGAATTATTCATTCTCTTTTCCACCATTCTGCTGAAGAACATTTCTTTAGCATAAAGTGCCGCACCATAAGCTCCCATCAATTCGGAAATATCAGGACAAATCACCTTTTTCCCTGAAATCTTTTCGAATGCTCTGTGGATAGCTTTATTTTTGAATGTCCCACCTTGAACAACAATTTTATCTCCAAGAATTTTATTGTCATAAACCTTTAAAACTTTGTGAAGGCAGTTTTGAATCACCGAATATGCCAGTCCTGCTGATATATCAGAAATAGGTGAGCCCTGACGGAATGATTCTTTAACTTTTGAGTTCATAAACACAGTGCATCTCGAACCAAGATTGCACGGGGATTTCGCTTCACAGGCAATTTGAGCAAATTTTTCTACACTGTAATTCAATGAGTTTGCAAATGTTTCGATAAATGAGCCACACCCTGAAGAACAAGCTTCATTAATTTCAATATTATCAATTATACCATCTTTGACGAAAATCGCTTTCATATCCTGACCGCCAATGTCAAGTATGAAACTCACATCATCGGCAAATTCCTTTGCCGCACGATAATGTGCTATTGTTTCCACTAATCCCGAATCAAAATCGAATGCCGCTTTAATCAAATCTTCACCGTATCCTGTAACTGCTTCTGACCTTATATTGATTTTGATATTTGCTCTATCGAGCTTTTCTTTCAACCCAAGCAGTCCTTTTTTGACTGTATCTATTGAACTTATTCCATTGTTTTGATAATAATCAAACGCTATTCTTCCCAATTCATCAATCAGCACAATTTTTGTTGTAGTTGAACCGCTGTCAACTCCTAAAAAACAATCCTTACCGTTCAAGTCCGACAGCTCAACTCTTTTTGCTTTGACTGAGCTTTTGAATTCTTTCCATTCTGTAAACTCATCTGTATCCCTGAAAAGCGGTTCTATGTTGCTGTCACTTACAATTTCAATTTTTTCAGTCCTAATCAATGACTCGATTATTTCATCAACAGATATAATAATTCGTCTTTCGTTTGATGACAAAGCCGCACCTATTGAAGGTATAAACTCTCCCTTTTCGTAGTAGCTCAGTTCACCTTCAGCAATACCGAACTGTTTCATTAACGATTTTTTCAGGTTAGGCAAAAAAGTCAACGGACCACCAGCCAACATAACACGAGGTTCCAGCTTTTTGCCTCGCATTAATGTATTTTTGATTTGCAGACTCACTGCTTCGTAAACAGAAGCACATATATCAGGTTTTGGTATTTCTCTTGATATAAGATTTTGAACATCAGTTTTTGCGAATACCCCACAACGAGAAGCGATTGAATAAATTTCTTTGTGACGGGAGGCAAGCTCATCAAAATCCTGTAAAGATAAATCCAGCAAAGTAGCCATCTGGTCGATGAATGCACCCGTCCCACCTGCACAGCTTCCGTTCATTCGCAGGTCATGCCCTCTTTTGGAATCGAAGAAGATTATTTTTGAATCCTCCCCGCCAATATCTATCAGAGTTTTGATTTCAGGAAAAAATTCTTCGATAAATTCCGTTGAAGCAATTAGTTCTTGTACAAATGGCAGATTGTTTTTTTCGGAAATTCCCAAACCCGCCGAACCAGTCAGAGCCAAACTCAGTTTAATATTACCAAGTTCTTTTCTTAAATCATTGAACATTGAAAGCAATGTACGGTTGATTGAACCCAGATGCCGTTTGTAATCTGAATACAATAGCTCAACTTCAGGTCCCAGAATTGAAATCTTTGCAGTAGTGGAACCGATATCTATACCGGCTTTATATATATTGTCGTCCAGCATATTCAATCGGCAATATTATAAAGAAATACATAAAATTACAATATAAAAAATCTGTCATTTACTGTCTTTGACACAGAACTTCGGATTATAAAAACCTACTCATTCATTTTTCCGAAAATTCCAAAGTTATACCTCAAACCAAGCAACGAAATTTAACAAAATTTTTTAAATAAATAGCTAACATAATATTAATATTATGGATTAATATTTATTAATTTATCTCATTTGTCATTATAAATTTGGCTCAATAATTGCTTTAAATGATTACAATAGCAACTTTAATTAAAAATTGGGGGATAAAATGAAAACAGATAATTTATTGAAAATATTAATTGCTCTGGCAATAATTTTCATTGCGGCAACTGAAGTAAAAGGTGAGCCAAATGCTGAAGTAAAAATTTACGACATTAGCGACTTGTTTATGGACACCAAACCAATTATGAATTATGATATGCTCTTCGGTGATATTATAAAAGGGAGTTCATTTTTTGTTGTCGAAAGACGTGAGCCGAGCTTTAATTACGCTTATTCATTCGACAAAAACGGAAAAATTATCAAAAAGCATTTTTCTCATATTTTCTCTGGTATTGAATCAGTAAGGGAATATAAATACAATGACGATGGATTAATTTCGGAAGTAACCGAGAAAAGGAATAATTTTTCTAAAACAATCGGTTTCACTTATAAAAATGCCAGAATTGTTGAAGTAACCGAAAGCATTACATCAGGAAAAGATGACCCGATTTTCGAAAGATTTGACCAATTGATATATAAAATTGATGCTAAAGGAAATATTACCGAAGTAAGAGGCGTTTCGAGTAAGTTCCTTGGTTTGTCGAAAGAAAGTGTGAGACTGAAAATTTATGACTATGACGAAATGAACAGATTGAAAGCCATCAGAGATTTCGCCAACCCTGATGAAACAAGAATATTCAGCTATGATGATTACGTAAAAAGATGAATCTCTGCTTATTCCTTATAACTTGCAGTTGATATATATAATGAAAAAAAAATAAAAACGTTATTATCTCAGATTTTAAATATTTAACACTGAATTTAGGTAACTGATGAAAAAAATTATGATGATTTTGATTCTGGGGTTTCTTTGCGGATTGCTTCAGAATGCAAATAGTGAAGAAAAAACAATACTTATTATTGGTAATATCAAATTAGGACAAAAAACCGAGTTCATTACACCAACCAAAGTTGAAGCGGCTTTAAATCTTGCCGCAGGATTATCTGAAAAATATGTATTGATACCAACCATTTTACGTGATTCAGTGGCTGTTTTGCTTTCCAAAGACGGGATTAAACCACAGATAAATATACTGGCTGATACTTTGAAGGCAGATAAAATAGTTTTCATTCTTGTCAGCAGAATCCAAAATATGCTGAGAGTCGAACTCAATCTTGTTGATGCAAAAAATACATCTGACAGAAATTTAGGAGAGGGCTTTGCAAGTATTCATTATATGCTGTCTGATTCTGTAGTGCTTGTTGACCCTGCATTGCTCCAGGCAGTTCAAAGAGCATTTGCTGTTGCCGTCAAAGACTCAAATCTTTATGCAAACTGTGAAGATTCTTTCAAGGTATTCCCCGCTCCAACTCTGATTGTCGGTGGTCTGGAATACAAAAATAATCCAAGCTACTTCCCAAAATGGGATTTATTCGACAGACCTATTGTGTCCTCTTATGATGCCATTGAAAGCATTTTTGAGCAAGCAAAAGAATCACCAAAATTCGTCGTTTACGACATTCCAACAAGAGATACAATTTATGCTCTTTTTAATTTATACATAATCGAAAATCACAAACCACCGTCTTATCTGGAAATAGAAGCTCTTGATAATTTCCTTGTCAGAAGATACATTTCAGGGACTTTTACCCAACAAAAAAATTCCGCTGATATCGAGCTCGTTTTGTATGAAATCATCAACGCAAAACTGAAGCCAATAAAATCAGAAAAAGCAACTATTCAAAAAGATGATTTGATGGAATTTCGCAGAGTGCTCAAAGAAATGACAAAAAAACTCTTAGAATAAAAAAAGGGGAATTATCTCAGTAACTCCCCCTTATTCATAGTTAACTCAGAAGACTTAAAAGTTCATAAACATAATGAACTTTTCCTTTTTGGTTTTGCAAAAATCACAGGCATTTTTGACAGAAGCCAAATCATAAGTGTTCCCGCAAACAGGACAAACAAACCATCTTGTCGGCAGATTACTTTGATTGCCTGCATTAAGTTCGGCAAGAGCTTTTTCATAAAAAGCTTTATGCTTTTTCTCAGTATCATAAGCCCAAGTAAAAGATTTGATTGCATCTTTAACTTTTTCAGTTTCAGCATCCTTTATGAAATCAGGATACATAGTTGCAACTTCGTAAGATTCACCTTTGATTGCATCAGCTAAATTCTCAGCAGTAGTCTTTACTTCAAATGCACCTATTTCAGGACCTTCAACTTTCACTCTAAGTTTTTCCAAAACTTTTTTGTGGTTGTCAGCGTGGATTCCTTCGGCTCGTGAAGCGGCTTCAAACAAAATAGCTATATTTGATAAACTGTCTTGCCATGCCTTCTGAGCATATTTTGCATACTTGGCACTTGCTGTTGATTCACCGTTGAATGCCGCTTTCAAATCTTCTTTCGTTTTGACAGGGTCTGGTGCTGTGCAGGATGTCATTCCTGCAAGAACAGCAATAAAGATAATTGAATAAATTAGTTTTTTCATAACAATTCCCTTGTAATATTTATAATAATGAATAAATTAATTCTAAATTCCAGTCATATAGTCGAAGACCATAGAACCGCCCCAAAATCCGGTAATACTGACAGCAATTGTCCCTGCCAAGTACAAAGCAAATACCAACCACTTCCAGTTAGTTTCATCTAACTTCCTTACAACCAAAAATATCCTGATTATAGAAGCAACAAGCATAATGATTAAGGTAATCAATGCAGCACTTTCGTGTAACTCGAAAACTTCGTGAATTGCACCCTCTTCGGGATGTTCAGTAAAAAAGTTGCCGCTAATGTATGCAACAATTGCTGACAAAGTCCCTACTATCATCAGATAAAATCCTGTTTTGGTCAGGCATTTTTCTTGCTTAAAAAACAACGAGATTAAATCTGCTAAAAAGCCAATCAAAATCAAGGCAATAGGAAAATGCACCACCATTGGATGAAAATGCGTAAGACTAATCATAGTTCCTCATGATATATATTACAAATTATATCAAAAATATAAAATTTAATTTAATCAAAAAAAAGATGAAACAATATTAATTTTTACTTAATATTTAAATATTTAACAAGTATCTCAAAGAGAATTGACATCTTCCTTAGATTATTTTTTGCTGTTATTACTCTTTTAATTAAGTTTGCCAATTATTTTTATTAAACTATAAGAAATCAAATGAATCAAACAATACTTGCAAAGCCGGAACCGACAGCTTTTTTCAGATGGACTGTTTTAGTCTTCATTTCATTGGCAATGTTCGGTAACTACTACGTTTATGACAGCATTTCACCTTTAGCAGACCTGCTCGTTAAACAACTCAAGTTTTCGGATACCAACATTGGCTTGCTTCAGGGAATTTACAGTATCCCAAACATTTTTATGGTTTTGATTGGTGGTTTGATAATTGACAGAATAGGCACTAAAAAAGCGAACCTCATCTTTTCAACATTATGCCTCTTGGGTGCTTTGTTTACTGTTGTCAAAGGTGACATATTGTTTATGGCAACTGGCAGATTGATTTTTGGTCTCGGAGCAGAATCCCTTATCGTCAGTATCACAACAACACTTGCAAGATGGTTTAAAGGCAAGGAGTTGTCCTTTGCTTTCGGTCTGAATCTGACAATAGCCCGTCTTGGTTCATTTGCGGCATTGAACTCACCGTCCTGGGGTAAAAGCTTATATGCTAACTGGCAAGACCCTTTGTTCGTTGCTTTGGGAGCGGCAGGTATTTCGGTAGTATCAGTCATAATTTATTTTGTTCTGGATTCAATAGCTGAAAAGAAATTTGAAATAAAGCCCGAAGGTAATCAGGACAAGATAATCTGGGGAGATTTACTCAAATTCAGTAAGTCCTATTGGTTCATTACTGCTTTATGTGTTGTCTTTTATTCGG
>RCNQ01000223.1 GCA_003731675.1 Bacteroidetes/Chlorobi group bacterium ChocPot_Mid | reverse complement strand
TTGATATTGTCATTATCAGGATTATCACAAATTATCCCTGCTGGTACATTAGCAAGAATGACATCTTTTGGAAGAACAATATTAACTACGATTGTACCCGGATTATTCGCTCAGACAGTTGCACAAGAAGGAGCAACTGCAGCACAATGGAAATTTAATGCAGCAGCTTTAGCTAATCCGTATGTTTTATTAGTTGCAAGTATTGCAGGATTAGTGGGTGGTTTGTATTTATTGAGCGATGCTTTGAATTATTCTGCTGCTGAAAAACTTGCGGATGCGAAGGCAGAAAAGGAATTACTTAAGTCACAAATTGAGACTAATCGTAATCAAAGAAATATGATTCAAGGGAATTTGAATTTAGTTGATGCATTCAAAAAGCAGGGTGAATCTGCAATGGAGAATAACAATCTTTTATTACAATTATCAAAGGCATATCCTGGAGTTATTGACAAATCGAAATCCTATGAAGAAAACTTATTAGCATTAGAAAAAGCAGCTAAAAGGAGTAAAGGTGAATTAAGCAATTTAAAGGGAGAATTTGAAAAATTAGTAAATGGTCAAAATGAAATTGATTTTAAGATAGCAAAATTTGAGGTTGACAAAGCCAAACAGGATTTGGAAGATGAACTCACTAATGATACCAATAAATGGTACGAGTTTCCTATCAGTTTTGTTGTTGATAAAGCATTTGGAGTTTCAGCTGCCCGTGATGCAGCTGAATTTGTTTTAAGCGAATATACTAAAAAAATATACAAAGCAAAAGATGATAAAGAACTCCAAAGGGCAGGAATAGATTTACAAATGGCAATCTTCAATAATCCTAAGTTTGCAAATTTATCTGACGAAGAAAAGAAGGCAATGATTGAAAAAACTCAAAAGATGGTTGAGTTACAGGCTGATGTTATAAAGAAACGGCAAAAGAATATTGATGCAGATTTGGCAAATATGGTTTCGAGCGGTTATAAGGATGATGAAATTGTGGATTTGCTTTCAAAGAAATACAAAAAATCAAAAGAAGAAATTCAGCAGATGATTAAGACACAAAAAGAAAGCAAAACTGTTACAAATGAACAATCAGCAGCTGTTATTGATTTGGCTGCAGCTTGGAATGACGCAAAAAAAGCAACGAGTGACGCTGTCGCAAAACAAATAGCTGAAATTAGTGAGTTGACAAGAAAAGGTAAGGATAGGACAAAAGAAGAAAATGCAATGCTAAATGAAAAACTCAAGCAAGCAAGTGAAGACGTAAAAACAATGAAGCGTCAAGAACAAATAGAAAAAAACGTACGTGTCAGATTAGGGTTGGAACAAGTTTCAGGTAAATCAAGATGGGAATTGGCAAAACAGGCAACGGACTTACAAAACAAAAATCTCGAACTATTGTTTAAAGAAGATGAACTAATATGGAAAATTTTTCTTCAGGAAGAAAATAGGGAAGAAACCGATAAGGAACACCTTGTTACAGAACAACAGAAATTGAAATTGCTTGAAGACCAAGAAAAGACATTAAAGAATCAATTATTATCAAAAGAATTAATGATTGAATCTTCATCTGGAGAATTAGTCTTTAATCCGAAGTTAAAAATTAAAGAAGAAGATAAGCAACAAATCACCGAAGAATTGCTTAATGTAGCAAATGCAATTGTTGATCAGAAAGGAGTTGTTGCAGGAGTTAGATTTAAAATCAAAGAATCCGATGAAGAAATTTTAAAATTACAGTCTGAGTTTGCAAAGAAAAAATTAGAGTTTGAAATCAAATACGAATTAGCTAGTCCTGAAGATATGCTGCCTCTTTTAGAAAAGGATTTAGAGAATGTTAGAGCCAAATTGAATGACAAAACGAAAAAATTATCGGATAAGGAAATTATCGAGCTTCAGACTCAGGAATTGGATGCACTCAATACTTTGAATACAAAAAAAGAAGAAATATTACAATTGCATTTGAATAAAATCAAAGAACAATATGATAAAAATAATGAAAACATTGAATCAAAGAATCAGGAATTACTTAATAAACTAAAAGAGCAGAACTCAATATATTTTACTACTATCAATGCTATAGGAGATGATAAACTTGCTCAAGAATTAAAAAGAATAGATAAAAGTGAGGATGCAAAGTTAAAGCAATATGAAAATTGGAAAGAACTTGGAATAATCTCAGAAAAGCAATTTGAGAAAGCAAAAACTGATATTGCCAATGAGTTTGGGGAAAAAAGAAAGGAAGCACAGAAACAAGCTGAAAATCAAAAATTAGCTATGGCTGAACTTCAAAGGGGAGTGGAAATTGAAGTTCAAAGAGCTGCTGATTTAGAAACATTGACAAATAAGAAAACATCTTTGGAACAGCAAATTGCCTTATATGATGCTATGAAAGATCCTAAGACTGAAGCTCAACGGAAAGAATATGAATCATTAAAGAAAAATCTTGAGGATACTCAAACACTCATTGAAACAAAAGGAAAAGACATTGGTGTTATTGCTACTGAATTAGGAAATATTGCTAATCAGGGATTGCTTGAAGGGATTGCAGGTGACCCTGAGGCTACTAAAAAAGCATTAAAAAAATCAATGGCATTTTTAGCAGGATATTTAGAGAAAAAGGTTTCAGCATTTATTATAGACTGGTTACTTACTCCTGGTGTAACCGGAACATTTTCATTCTTACCTTTACCATTACAGGCTCCAGCTTTTGCATTAGCATCTACGGCAATAACAGCAGTAGTCCATAAATTAGTTGGTCCAATATTAACGAAATTAACATCGTTTGCAAGTGGTGGTAGAATTGATAAACCTACTCCAATTATAGCAGGAGATGCTTTATTGTCCGGGAGTTCAAGAAATACCGAGTGGGTAATGCGAGATGCTGATATAATGGCAACGGCCATGGTAGCGGCTACTTATGGTAATGCAAATGTTGTTAATGAAATTCGACAACTACGGACATTATTATCAAATCAACAATTATATACTGAAATTAATTTTGATACTTTAAGAATCGGATTAAGGAGAGCAGATTATATGGCAATGCAGACAAAACGTTAAATTTTTTAACTTTTATAACCTTAAAAACGGCTCCAAAAACCATATTTTTTAGACCTTTTAAAGCCACTGCAGTGGCTTTTTTAATTTTTATGTATAAATATACCTTTTTTATAAAAATCCCCGAAAACCGAGCCAATAGACAAAAGCAAAAAATCATACAAAAAACCGTTCCCTCAAGTTTCGGTAGTGGTTTAAGTTACGGTAAATCAAAGATTTAATGTATGATTTTTCTTGTGTAGCTTTGAACAAAAGTATAATTTTGTTACAAGTTCTTTGACAAATAATTAATTTTTGTTCATTTAATAAAAAAGGAGATTTTTTATGAATACCGAATTAACAATTAAGAAGTTGAACAGGAAAAACTACATTGTCTCGAATGACAAGTATTTCCTACATTTCATCAATGTTTCATGCCTCTTAGCAAAGATTAAAGAAACGACTAAGGAAAGCAAACAATATTATGAATTTGCTTGTCCAAACAAAAAAAAGGCATTCATGGTTTATGCCGAAAACAAAAGGGAAGCAGTTGCTGAAATGTTCAGATTACTTCATGATTCAAATCTCATGAAAAGATTCAACGGAACGGTTTTTCAAATGATTTAGCCCGAATGGTTCCTGGTGAGTGGTTCGATTCCACTCACGGGCACAAAAGTGTACACTTTGAGGAATTGGATTTCTAAGAGTTCTTTGACTGAAACCTCGTTAAAAAATCAGATGAAAGCAACTCACTTATAATTAATTGTTCTTTCACAAAATAGGAGATGGCTGATATGATAACAGCAGAAAAGAAAAACGGTAAATTGGTGATAACCGCTGATTTGCAAAAACCAGAGATTTCTAAATCAGGTAAATCTTATGTGGTAGCATCATCAAAAGGCAACGTGAAAACGGATTTGTTGATTGACGGTAAACCTGTCATAATTGGATTGAATGCTTATATTTCAATAAACAAATAATGGAGAAAAATCATGGCAACAAAAAAATCAAAAATCGATATGACGGGTCTGGTTAATAAGCTCAACGATGAATTAGCCAAAGATTTTGTCGAAGAAGTTGAACAAACTTCAGAAACAAATGTTCAATCAGATAAGATTTTCAAATTCAGAGCAAATCTGAAAATTCAACGACAGATTAATCCAGCTCTCAGAAAAGTTCAAGTTGCTAAAAATGCAATAACTATTCTACAGAAAAAATCAATCGTAAAAGATTTTAGTGATTTTCTGGGAACAGTAAATTCAAACTTAAAACAAATTGAAGATTTTCTGTTAGCACAAATTCCGGATTAAACCGATTGTCTTAAATCAAAAAGGGATTGCTTCAAGCAGTCCCTTTTTTGTATCTTAATGTGTATATTTTGGTGCAAAACGTATCTAAAACGTATCATACAATTTTAACAAATCCTTGTAAGTCTTTGTGAGTCTGACTGGAGTCGAACCAGCGACCTCTTCCGTGTCAGGGAAGCGCTCTAGACCAACTGAGCTACAGACTCGGCTTTAAAAAACAGAATATAGAAAATTGCAATAAGTAAAGAATTAAATAATTGAAAAAATAATTATAATTATTAATTAGTAATTTGTAATTAACTTAATCTTCCATTAACTCTTTCTCTTTTTTTAATTGAAGTTCATCAATTTTCCTGATAAAATTATCAGTTAAAGTTTGAACTTCTTCTTCTCCGTATTTTCTATCATCTTCAGAAAAATCTTTATCTTTTTCACCTTTTTTTAAGGCTTCCATATTGTCACGCCTGATATTTCTGACAGCAATTTTCCCATCTTCAGCTATTTTCTTGCTTACTTTCACGAACTCCCTTCTTCTCTCTTCGGTCAAAGGTGGAACTGGTATTCTTATAACGTTACCGTCATTTTGTGGATTAAAACCCAAATCTGCTGACTGTATTGCTTTTTCTATAATAGATAATGTGCTTTTGTCCCATGGTTGAATTACTATCATCTTGGCATCAGGTACTGAAATACTCGCTATCTGAGATATTGGAGACAAAGAACCATAATAATCAACTTTAACACTATCAACCAAAGAAGCTGATGCTCTGCCTGTTCTAACCTTTTCAAGCTGTTTTTTGGTGTAATCAAGTGATTTCTCCATAGCTTCTTCGGTTTTCATTAAAATTTCATCTACATCCATAAAATTTACCAATTTAATTTTATTTTACATAATTATCATTCGCAAAAATAAAATTATTTTACTACAGTTCCTAACTTTTCACCACTTAAAAGCTTTTTTAAGTTCCCTCGTTTATTTATATTAATAACATTTATAGGTAGCTTATTTTCCTTACATAAAGTAATCGCTGTTTGATCCATCACCCTTAAATTCTGTTCAAGAACATCTAAATAAGAAATTTCATCGAAAAATTTTGCATTTGGATTCTTTTCTGGGTCTGAATCATAAACTCCATCAACCCTCGTACCCTTGATTATTACATTTGCTTCTATTTCAATTGCTCTAAGTACAGCCGCCGTATCTGTTGTAAAATATGGATTACCTGTACCTGCACCAAAAAGAACAACTCTGTTTTTTTCCAGATGTCTTATTGCTCTTCGTCTTATCATGGGTTCAGCTATTTGCTCCATTTTAATTGCTGTCTGCAATCTTGTGGGTACTCCTTCTTTTTCTAAAGCATTTTGGAAAGCAATGCAATTTATTACAGTTGCAAGCATCCCCATGTAATCACCCGATACTTTATGTATTCCATGAGCAGCAGCTTCAATCCCTCTGAATATATTTCCTCCACCAATCACAATGCCAATTTCAATACCCATATCGTAAATCTCTTTAACTTCAAGAGCAAATGTTCTTAAAGTTTGAGGGTCAATCCCAAATTGCTGATGCCCCATCAGAGCTTCACCACTAAGCTTTAATAATATTCTTTTATATTTGGGTATATTCATAAAATCTTCTATTGGTTTCAAATCAAAAGCATAATTTTATAGCTTTCAACGATTATTTTATTCTAATGTTTCACCAAGAAAGAACCTGACAAATCCGTTGATTTTCACTTCACTTCCGCTATCTGCTGAAATTTCCTTAACAACGTCTTTGATAAATTTAGTTGAATCCTTTACAAACTGTTGTTCGACCAAGCATTGCTCCTGATAAAATTTGTTTAGTTTACCGACAGCTATTTTTTCTGCTATATCAGGATTTTTACCTTCAGTTACTGCGGCTTCTTTATAAATTTCTAATTCCTTATCAATTACAGATTGCGGAACATCTTTCCTTTCAACGAACAAAGGATTCATTGCCGCTATTTGCATAGCTATATCCCTTATCAGTTTAAATGATTTTTCTGATGGATTTTTAACTGACATATCAATCAAAACAGCTAATTTACTTCCCGCATGAATATAACTCGCCAAAAAACCTTCTGTAGTCAATCGAACAAACCGACGAATTTCAATTTTTTCGCTGAATTTTGCAAGTAATTCGTTATAAAGTCCATTAACTGTATCATTGCCAACTTTCAGAGCAAGAACTTCATCAATATTTTTAGGGTTATTATTTAATATTGCTTCACAAACTTGCTTCGTAAAAACTTCAAAACCTTCATTTTTAGCCACAAAATCTGTTTCACTATTGACTTCAACCATAGCGGCGTTTTTCCCGTCAGCTGTTGTCATTGCAATTACTAAACCTTCATTTGCTGAACGGTCTTGCCTTTTAGCTAAAGCAGCAGCTCCTTTTTTCCTTAAAAACTCTATAGCTTCGTTCATATTTCCATCGGTCTCTGTCAAAGCTGTTTTGCAATCAGCCATTCCAGCACCTGTTTTCTCTCTTAAGTCTTTTACCATTTGTGGTGTTATCTGTCCCATGTTTTATTCTTTCTATTTTATTTTATATTACTTTCTTATTCTGAACAAGGAATTAAATCTGTTCCTCATTTTGATTTTCTTGATTATCTTTTTTTACGATAACCTCATTTGATTCCTGTGCCTGAACATCACTTTTAGAATTTTCGTCTTCTTTACGAGGTCTTTTCCCCGTTTTCTTAACTCCACCAGCTGGTTTTCTTGCACGCATTTTTCTTTTTATCTTTGGATCTTCCTCTACCAAGTCAGATTCTTTGGCTCCTCTTTCACCAGATGCTTCAAGTTCTGCTCTTCTTGCGTTAGCAATTGAATTTCCATCATTAATAGCTTTTGCAAATACATCAGAAATTATTTCTATCGCTTTCACAGAATCATCATTGCATGGAATCGGGAAATCCACATCTTCCGGGTCACAGTTTGTATCAACAAGTGCAATTACTGGAATTCCAAGAATTTTAGCTTCCTTTACTGCAATATGTTCCTTTTTAATATCAACAACGAACAATGCACCAGGGAGTCTGGTCATTTCTTCAATTCCACCAAAAACTGTACGCAAACGGTCTCTTTCTCTGGTTAACAGCAATCTTTCTTTCTTAGTAATCTTGTCAAAAGTACCGTCAACTTCCATTTTATCAATGCCATTCAATCTTTTGATGCTTTTTCTGATAGTCGCAAAGTTAGTCAACATACCACCGAGCCATCTTTCGACCACATAAGGTTGATTGCAACTTTGAGCTTTTTCTTCAACAATTTTCCTCGATTGACTTTTTGTACCGACAAACATAATAATTCTTCCCGATGAAGCAATATCATGTATTGCCTGACGGGCTATGTCAATAAGTATCTGGGTTTTTCTTAAATCAATGATATGAATACCGTTTCTCTCGTTAAAGATAAATGGAGCCATCTTAGGGTTCCAACGGCGGGTTAGGTGACCAAAATGCGCACCTGCTTCGAGCAATTGCTCAATACTCACGTAATGTGACATAAATTCTCCTCTATTTATTTGTGTTAATCTTCTGTCCCGTTCAACTTACCTGCGAAGCTTAAAAGCCACACACAAGTAATCCCGAAACATGCTTATTTATAAAAAATTAAATCTAATATTCAATATTATAATAATAAAGTCAAATCTATTAACGTTTTGAGAACTGGAATCTCTTACGTGCTTTCTTTTGACCATATTTTTTACGTTCGACCATTCTTGGGTCTCTTGTAAGTAAACCAGCGTCACGAAGTGGACCATGTAAAGTATCATCAAATTTTGCCAATGCCCTGCTTATGCTTAAAGCAACAGCTCCTGTCTGACCACTTTTTCCACCACCACGGACATTGAGAAACATATCAAACTTTGCTTCTTGTTTTGTTATTAAAAAAGGTTGCAAAACTTTTTCCCTGTGAGTTTCAACAGGAAAATATTCTTCAAATGCTTTTTTATTTATAGATATTTTTCCAGTTCCAGGAATTAATCTGCATTGTGAAACGGCTGTTTTTCTTCTTCCGGTTGCAGTTATAACTTTCATCAGTTCTCCAATCTATCTCGTTAATTATATTTCAATTGATATTTTTCAGGTTTTTGAGCAGTATGTGGATGCTCTGCACCTGCATAAATTCTAAGATGCTTAAGTATTTCCCTCCCAAGGCGATTTTTGGGTAGCATCCCTTTTACTGCATGTTCAATGATGAATTCAGGGTTTCTTTTTATTAAATCACCAAATGCCTGAAATTTTGCTGCACCGGGATAACCAGAATGGCTAAAATATTCTTTTTGCTCAATCCTTTTACCTTTTACCTGAATTTTATCAGCATTTATAACAACAACTATATCTCCACAATCTATATGTGGCGTAAAGGATGGTTTATGCTTACCACGTAGCAAAAAAGCTACCTGTGTTGCAAGTCTTCCCAATGTCATATTCTCTGCGTCAACAATCCACCAATGTTTATCAACGTCTTCTTTTCTTAACGATTTTGTTATTTTTGCTGAAGTTTCCACTTCAAAACTCCTATTTTTTATTTCTATAATTACCAAAGAATACAAAAATATAGAAGATTTTCGAAATAATCAAAAAAAATTATCTAAACTGAAACAAAAAATTTAGAATATCTAATCAGTGAATTGAATCTATTTTATTGTTTTTAAATAACTTAACTAAAATAAATATATCAATTTAACTTATTTGTTCATGAATCACTTTATCGATTTTTTCAAGCATTAAATCTGCTGACTTGTCCCATGAAAAACTTTTTGCCCAGTTGACAGCTCCATGTGAAAGTCTCTCCCTCAAATTATTATCTTTCAAAACATTTATTAATAATTTTGCAAGTTCCTGAATATTCCCATATTTATAAAGCAGTCC
>RCNQ01000222.1 GCA_003731675.1 Bacteroidetes/Chlorobi group bacterium ChocPot_Mid | reverse complement strand
ATTTGATAATAAGAGACCTTTATGCTTTGAGCAGTAATGACAGTACAAAGTTTGCTGATTGGGTTGCTTATCGTTTAGAGAGAAAATATTTGGAAGGCAGAGCACCGGACAGAGTCTGGAAAGCAGACCCATGGTTAGATGACAATGAAACTTTGGAGCCGAATGATTATAATGATGCTTCAAAAATTTATAACTACGACAGAGGTCACATGGCACCACTTGCGTCCTTTAAGGGTTCAGATGAAGCGGCTGAGACTAATTATCTTTCAAATATCACACCTCAGAATAGCAATCTAAATCGTGGACCATGGAAAATACTTGAGGATATGGAGCGTAAACTTTTGGATTCTTTCGAAATGATTTATGTTATGACCGGACCACTTTACGAGAAGCAAATGCCAAAACTTCCAAAAGCTGATGAACCACATGTTGTGCCGAGCGGTTATTGGAAAATTATCATAATTCCGATTACACAAAGAAAATTCGAGGCAGTGGCATTTATTTTTACTCAGGATGTTGATTATAGTGATAAGGTTATTGACCATGTGGTATCAATTGATGAAATTGAGAAGCGGTCGAAGCTTGATTTTCTCTGGCAGTTAGATGACAAAATCGAAGAACAGGTTGAAAAAGAACCCAACAGGAAAATCGCTAATAAATTTTTTAAATAGCTACAGCGATTTTAAGTTATGATTAAAATTAATTTAATTAAGCAAAATTTCTTAAATTTGTATTTTATAATTTATAATATTTTTAATAATAATTATGCCTTGGCATTCGAAAAGCATTGATGAAACATTGAGTTATTTTAATACTTCAGTAAAAGAAGGATTAAAATCATCACAAGTTCCTATTATGAGGGAAAAGTATGGCGTAAATGATATAATTGCTGAGAAACCCAAACCGGCAATTTTGCTATTATTGGAACAATTTAATGACCCTGTTCTTTATATATTAATGGTAGCCGCTGTTTTGAATGCATTTCTTGCTGAATTAAAAGATACTTTTGTCATTGCCGCAGTAGTTATATTAAATTCTGTTATTGGATTTATTCAGGAGCGAAGGGCTTCTGATGCTTTGAAAGCATTAAGGCAGATGGCTGCCCCAACAGCTAAAGTAATCAGAGATGGAAATGTGCTATCAATACCAACAACGGAGGTTGTTGTCGGTGATATTGTATTATTGGAAAGTGGAGTAAGGGCACCAGCGGATGCGAGATTAATTGAAACACAAAACCTTGTTGTAGATGAATCAATGCTGACAGGAGAATCTTTTGCTATTGTAAAGGATGCTTATCATGATGTTACTGAAAAAAGTAGTCTTGGTGACAGAGTAACAATGGTGTATTCGGGGACGATAATCCAAAAAGGACGAGGTATAGCAGTAGTAACCAATGTTGGGACGAATACTGAGTTTGGCAAGATATCAAAAAAAGTTGCAGAAGCAGAAGAAACAGTATCCCCTTTGCAGATACAAATAGCAAGGTTCAGCAAAGTATTAAGCATAGGAATTGGTATCACAGTAGGAGCAATTTTTCTATTAGGATTTTTAAGACATATTGACGTTTTAACAATGTTTCTTACATCTGTTGGACTGGCAGTTTCAGCAATTCCTGAAGGATTACCAGTCGCTGTAACAATAACTTTGTCAATTGGAATATCGCAGATGGCAAAAAATAATGCGATAGTAAAAAAATTAGCTGCAGTAGAAACTCTCGGAAGTTGTAATGTCATTTGTACGGATAAGACAGGAACACTCACAAAAAATCAAATGACAGTTACTCGAATATTCTGTGGTGACAATTATTTTAAAGTTATTGGCAGTGGATATTCTAAGGAAGGTCAGGTCATTGAAAAGATGAGTGGAAAACCTGTTGAATACGGAGATTTTCCTGCTATTGACAAGTTTGCTCAAATATCTGCTTTATGTACTGAATCTACCATAACATCAGAGGGCAATGAATGGAAAATTACGGGAGACCCTACAGAAGCTGCATTGATGATAGCCGCAGAAAAGCTTGGATTTAAATGTTCAGAATGTGAAGTAAATGTAGATATTCCGTTTGAATCGGAAAATCAATTAATGGCAGTAAGAGCTATACATAATGGTGAAGACTGCGTTTTTGTGAAAGGTGCACCTGAGAATATATTAGCACGATGCAAAAATATGGTTGGTTTAGATGAGACTTTGAAACCAATAGATATCGAATATCTCAGGAAAAAAATAGTAGAATTTTCAAAAGACGGTTTAAGGGTTTTGGCTTTGGCGGGAGTTGAAAGAAGTAGTATTGAAGCTATAACAATTGATAACTTAAAAGATTTGAATTTCATCGGTTTTGCAGGAATTGAAGATGCTATAAGACCTGAAGCGGCAATTGCAGTAAAAAAATGTCATCATGCTGGCATTCGAGTAGTAATGATAACAGGAGACCATTCCAGAACCGCACAGGCAGTAGCAAAAGCTGTTGGAATTGGCAAAAGCAAGAAGCTGCCTGCGGCGATAAACGGAGTAGAAATAGACGAACTCACCGATGAAGAACTATTTAAAAAAGTTCCTGATATTGATGTTTATGCAAGAGTAGCTCCTCACCACAAATACAGGATAGTAAAACAGCTACAGAGACATAATTATACTGTTGCAATGACGGGAGACGGTGTTAATGATGCACCGGCACTTAAACAAGCTGATATTGGAGTAGCTATGGGAAGCGGTACTGACGTTGCTAAAGAAGCTTCGCATATGATTTTAATGGATGATAATTTTGCTACAATAGTTAAAGCTGTTCGCAGAGGCAGAGTCGTCTTGCAAAATCTGCAACATATCATTATGTATATTCTTGCAACAAGCTTTGGTGGATTGCTGACAATAGCGATATCTGTATTGGCAGGTTTGCCATTACCAGTATTACCTGCACAGCTTTTATGGATAAATCTTGTTACTGATGGTACTTCAACATTTCCTTTGGGGTTCGAAAAAGAGCATGGAGATGTTATGGTATTTCTTCCAAGAAAAAAAGAAGAGCCGCTGATTAATAAAAAGATGTGGTATCGGATGTTAGTTGCCGGTTTTATTATGATGATTGGAACGCTTGGAGTGTTTTATTATTCTTTGCCAATGCCGTTGGATGAATTAAGGCAATTAAAAGGACATGACCTCGATAAAGCATTAGCTTACTCACGTACACTTGCATTTTGTGTTCTTGCATTTTTCCAGATATGGAATGTGCAAAATTCAAGGTCTATTGACAGGTCAATATTTTTTAATCTGCCTTATACAGGAGGAGAAACCATTGACAGAGCAAGTCCGAGGAAAAACCCAATTTTGATAGGAGTAATGTTTTTAGCTATCGGACTTCAGGTATCAGCAGTGGCAGTTCCATTTATGAATACTTTATTAGATACTGTACACTTAAGCTTTCAAGATTGGGCTATGATTTTTGCTCTTACATTTTCAATTGTTGTTATAATCGAAATAATAAAAATATCAACTGCAATTTACAATAACGTAAAGGGTAAAACCCGCGAAGATATCAATAAGGCAGCTTTGAAAAGACCAGGAATAGATTTTTAAAATATAATATATTTTTACTTAATCAAGTTTAGAGTATTTTACAAGATAACAATTTTCAGCTATTTAATTAGTCAATAGCCATTATTAACATTTATTTTTTAGGATTTACGAATGTCTTTATTAAAAATTAGAAATATAGGAATTGCCGCTCATATAGATGCAGGAAAAACAACAGTAACAGAAAGAATGTTGTTTTTTACCGGAGTAACAAGAAAATTAGGTGAAGTTCATGACGGACAGGCAACAATGGACTTTATGAAGCAGGAACAGGAAAGAGGTATTACGATAGCATCTGCCGCAATTTCCTGCAATTGGAATGAACATATAGTCAATATTATTGATACACCAGGTCACGTAGATTTTACAGTGGAAGTTGAAAGGTCGTTGAGGGTAATTGATGGGATGGTTGCGGTATTTTGTGGTGTTGCAGGTGTTCAGCCACAAAGTGAAACTGTGTGGAATCAGGCAGATAGATATAAAGTTCCACGAATAGCTTTTATCAACAAGATGGACCGCACAGGTGCAGATTTTGAGGAAGCTGTAAACTCAATAGATAAATATTTGGATGCTAATCCAGTTCCTTTTCAAATTCCTATAGGTAGTGAGGATAATTTTCAAGGATGTATTGACTTAATCAAAATGAAAGCTGTTTATTTTCAGGAATTTGATAAGACCGAAGAAGAAATACCGAAGGAATTAGAAGAAAAAGCGAAACAAGCCCGACTTTTCCTTGTTGAAAAATTAGCAGATTTTGATGATGAGTTGGCTGAATTGTATTTGAGTGACGGAGAAATCCCCCAACAACTTCTGAAAAAAGTTGCAAGGGAAGCAACTATCAAGCTTTTGATTACTCCTGTATTTTGTGGTTCTGCTTACAAAAATAAAGGGATTCAAACACTTCTTGATGCAATAGTAAATTATCTTCCATCTCCTGTAGATAAAGGGGCAGTGATTGGGACAGACGTAAATAATCCTGAAAAAACACATACACGGGCACCATCTACTAAGGAACCATTTTCTGCATTGGCATTTAAATTAATCCATGACCCATTTGTTGGTCAACAAACATTTATCAGAATATATTCCGGTAAACTTACGAACGGGATGAGAGTTTTCAATGCTACAAAAATAGCTTATGAACGGATTGGGAGAATTTTGAGAATTCATGCAAAGGAACGAAACGAAATAAACGAAGCAGGTCCTGGTGATATAGTTGCATTGATAGGAATGAAATTCACAAAAACTGGGGATACACTGTGTGATGAAAACCATCCGCTACATCTCGAGAATATTTTTATTCCACCTACTGTAATTGAGATGAGTGTTAAAGCACCAAATAAAAATGAAGAGAAAAAACTGGGTGAAGCATTAAATAAATTGGCGATGGAAGACCCGTCTTTCAATATGCGGTTTGACGAAGAAACAAATGAGACAATTATCTCTGGTATGGGAGAGCTTCATTTGGAAATAATAGTTGACAGATTAAAAGAAGAGTTTGGGGTTCAGGCAATTGTTGGTGAACCGACCATAGCATACAGAGAAACTCTGACATTGGAAGTTAAAGAGGGGTATAAATACGTAAAACAAACCGGTGGTAAAGGACAATTTGCGGAAACAGTTATGAGAATAGAGCCAAATCCTGGTAAGGGCTTTGAATTTATTGACCAGATTAAAGGTGGTGCTATTCCTCAAGAATACATCCCATCTGTCAAAAAGGGAATCGAACAGACATTGCAAAGAGGAATACTTGCTGATTCCCCGATTGTTGATGTTAAAGTTGTTCTTATTGACGGAAGTTTCCATGCGGTAGATTCATCTGACAGAGCTTTCCAGACATGTGCTTCTATTTGTTTTAAACAGGGATTTTTGAAAGCTAAACCAATTTTACTCGAGCCAATGATGAAAATCGAAGTCAATACTCCTGACGATTACATAGGTGCAGTAACCGGTGATTTGAATAAAAGAAGGGGCAGGATAGAATCAATGAGAAGACACCGTAAGGGCTCTCAAAAACTTAATGGATTTGTTCCTTTGAAGGAAATGTTTGGTTATGCAACTACTTTAAGGAGTCTTAGTAGCGGAAGAGCAAATTACTCAATGGAATTCTCACACTATTCACCTTTGAGTAAAGATATGCAGGAAAAAGTTCTCAAAGAATATCAGGAAAAAAAGAGCCAGAAAAAATAGAATAAGTGAACAGAAGTCAAAAAATATGGCATTTGATATTATTAGTTGCTATTAATTTAATTTGCATAAATTCAATCATTTATTCATATAATCAGGATAGGGGAGTAATAGCTCACTGGAATCAAAGTATTGCTGACTTAACAATAAACAGACAAGATAC
>RCNQ01000221.1 GCA_003731675.1 Bacteroidetes/Chlorobi group bacterium ChocPot_Mid | reverse complement strand
ATTATGAATTACGAATTGCTGTATTAGCTCCTGTATATGTTGAAGCGGGAAAAGAAATAACATTTAATGAGGAATGGAAGAAGGAAGGGGATTTTGTTTTTGCACTTGAAGAAAAGCCACAAGAAAAATATGAAAATATGATGGGTGGACATATGGGTGGTAACTATATTGTCAGTCATAAAATCGAGGTTGAGCTTAATGCTGAAACTCATACATTAGTTGGCAAAGATGAAATTGTTTTTACTTCACCGATAGTTACTTCAGCTGGAATAAAGCTTTCTAAGGATTTATCAAATATTTCAGTAACATCACCTGAGGGTGAAGTATCATTTGAAATAAAAACCAGAGAAGGTGAAAATGAGATTGTTGTCTATCCGAAAAATTTTGAAGCAAAGACACTGACAGTAAGTTATGGTGGTACTATTTATAACAAAGCAAATGAGAGGAATCTCAAGCAAAAACATGCTTATTCAAATGGAATGATATCATCTGGTGAGGGTGAGGGAATTTATCTTCCAGCTGGTAGTTTTTATCCATATACAGAAGACGATATGGCGGATTTTGAAGTAAAGGTCAGGACAACTCCTTCAGATATGACAGTAATAACATCAGGTATTCAGTCAGAGATTAATGACAGCAAAGGGATTACAATGGTTTATAAAACTGAATTACCTACAGATAACTTGACTTTGGTAGGTGGCAGATATCAGATAGTTGATTCTGTTTATGATGGTAAACAATTCAGGGTTTACCTTTTGAAGGAAAATGCAACGAAAGGATTATATTTAAAATCAATGATTGATTATTATAAGTATTACACTAAGCTTATTGGGAAATATCCTTATAGTAATTTTTCACTTGTCGAGAATTTCTTTGCAACAGGATTCGGAATGCCTGGATATACATTGCTTTCGGGAAAACTATTGGAGATGCCGTGGGTTGTTCTGTCACCTGGTTCACTTGCGCATGAGTTTGTGCATAACTGGTGGGGGAATAGTGTGTATGTGAATAATAAATCGGGTAACTGGTGCGAAGCTTTGACAACATTTTGTTCAAATTATTACTATAATGTGCTGACTGGCAAAGAAGCAGAAGCTTTGGATTGGAGAAAGAAGGCATTAATAGCAATTGAAAATTTACCCAAAGAAAGTAATTATCCTTTGGAGGATTTCAAATATCAGGAAAATACCGATGATGCTGTAATTGGTTATTCAAAGGGTGGTTTTCTATTCTATGAACTTTATAAGGCAATGGGTGAGGAGCATTTTTGGAATGCAATTAAAAGTTTCAATGAGAAATATTCAGGAAAACGTGCATCATGGACAAGTTTGAGTATGACTTTCAACGGATATGCTAAGAAAAATAATCTCGATGCACCAATTGCGAAAATATTTAATCAATGGCTCAAAAACAAGGAAGTACCGAGTATTTATCTGGATAGTGCCGAGTATAAAAATAATAAAATTGAATTCTCAATAAAGCAGACAGGAAATTTGTATATGGTGGTTCCTGTTAAAATAACAACAAGTAAAGAGACTATCTGGAAGAATTGTAGTCTGGATGGTGAATCGAAAAAATTCAATTTTGAGATTGAAGGTATAAAAAGTATTGAACTCGACCCGGAATATCAGGTACTGAGGCGATTGAATCATTGGGAGATACCCTATACGTTTTCCCAATCGTTGAATGACAAACCGTTGGTGATTTATCAAACTGCAAAATCCGAACAAAATGCAATCGGACAGGAATTTGTGAAAATGCTGAATGAAAGCGGATATATTGCAGAAGGCAAATCAGTTGATGATGTTACAGCAGGTGATTGGAAGGAACGTTCAATAATTGTATTGGGAGAAGAAACATCAAATTCGTTTTTCAATGAGTTTAAGGGAAAATATCCAAGGGGAGTTAATCTCAACAAAAATCAATTAAATGTTGACGGTAAAGACTTTACAATAGATGACAATATATTGATGATGAACATAGCTCATCCGAAAGATGAGAGTAAGTTTGCTACAATTATTTCTTATACAAAACTGGATAATGCGGAGCAATTCAGAAGATTATTTCATTATATGAGTTATTCGATGGTGATGATTAATAAAGCAAAGATGGGCAAACCGGTAGTCTCGAAAGAATTATTTCCTATAGTACCGGCGGAGAGTCCGATGAAATGGGGAGATTAATTCAATTGACAATTACGAATTAACAATTAAGAATTAACAATTACGAATTAGGAATTAACAATTACGAATTAACAATTAAGAATTAGGAATAAAGAATTAAGAATTAGGAATAAAGAATTAGGAATTAAGAATTAAAGGAAATAGAAGGCAGAAAAAGAAGAATTGTTAGAGAAAATAAAAAAGAACAATCCCGTTAGGGATGGGATATTTGTAGAAATGAATTATTTAAAAGGTTCAGCAATCCTGGAGGGATTGAATATTTGAAATTATTTAAAAAAAATTATTTAGTTATCAATTTAAATTTTATATTTTCAAAAGGGAATGAACAACGTAGTAAATAGCATAAGGACAAGATTTTCACCACAAATGATGCAATTGATGGCTGATATTTTATCTGTTATCATAAGCTTTTCTTTGCAATATTATATACGATTTCATAGCTCGTGGTATGGAAATCCGATTAGATTTGTGCCTGAAGTATTTTTTCTTGCCTTGTTGCTTTTTCTTGTTTACTGGATAGCTTTTTTCTGGTTTTCAGGTTTATATAAGAATTGGTATGTTCGCTCACCATTTGATGAATTTTTCACTATTTTACGTGTAACTTTTTTTGGAAGTTTCTTTATTTTCTTTGTCTGGCTTCTTGATAGCGAAAGTAAGGAGCCGAGAATGCTATTTCTTTTGTATTTTGTGATATTCAGTTTTATTGTTATTCTCGGACGTTATTCAGCAAGGATAATTCAAAGGTTTCTCAGAGCAAAGGGTATTATAATTATTCCTGCTATTATAGTTGGGACTTATGTTAAAAGCAGGGAATTATATCAAAAAATTATAAGGTCGAAGAACTGGGGTTATCAAACCCTTGGAGTTGTTCTGACTGAGAGCGGAACTGATGTTAAAGAAGGAACGGATTGTGGAAATACCTTTAAAGATGATTCTTTGCCTGTTATTGGTAAAAAAGAAGACCTTATTGATGCTTTGGACAAATATAAGCCAAGAGAAGTATTGATTTCTGAAGATTCTCCGGACCATAAGTTCTTGTTGAATTTGGTATCAAATTGTGCTGACCGAAAGATAATTGTAAAAATCATACCAGATTTGTATTCGTTTTTTACAGGGCAGGCAAAGACATTGCATTTGTACGGAATACCATTGATTGAGATAGATACGGTGTTGCTGAAACCTTGGCAGGATGTGGCAAAAAGGATATTTGATATTGTATTCAGTTTAATTGTTTTAGTTATCGGTTTACCAATATGGTTATTAACAGCTTTGATAGTAAAACTTGAATCAAAAGGGAATGTATTTTATCTGCAGGAAAGGACGGGTAAAAACGGGAAGAATTTCAATATCATTAAATTTCGTTCAATGGTACAGGATGCAGAAAAATCAGGTCCACAGTGGGCAAAGGTGAATGACCCGAGAGTAACAAGATTTGGCAGATTTATGAGAAGTTCTCATTTAGATGAAGTGCCACAGTTTATTAATGTGTTGAAAGGTGATATGAGCATAGTAGGACCGAGACCAGAAAGACCAGTATTTGTTGAAAAATTCAGTGAGTTGGTACCATATTATAAAAGGCGTTTGCTTGTAAGACCAGGAATAACTGGCTGGTGGCAGGTAAAATATACGACTTATGTTGAGACAATTGAAGAAATTGAGAATAGATTAAAAGATGATTTTTTTTATATTGAGAATATGTCTTTTAAATTAGATTTGGAGATAATCGTCAGAACAATTTTCTTAATGTTCAAAGGACATGGACAAACGTGAGTAGAAAATGGAAATTAGAAATTAGAAATTAGAAAGAAGAAGTGGATATGAGAAAAGTTGTCGTAATCCCGACATATAATGAAGCAGAGAATATTATTGTTCTAATTGAGACAATACATAAAGTTGTCAATGACTTACATGTTTTAGTTGTTGATGATAATTCCCCTGATGGTACTGCGGGACTAATTAAGAAATTAATGGAGTCTGATGATAGAGTCCATCTGATTGAGAGACCTGTAAAAAATGGGCTTGGGACAGCATATTGCACTGGTTTTTCGTGGGCATTACAAAACGACTTTGATGTAATTCTTGAAATGGATGCAGACTTTTCGCATAACCCTGAGATAATACCAGAGATGTTGAAAGAGATTGAAAATAATGATTTGATTATTGGTTCGAGGTATATAACTGGTGTAAATGTGGTGAATTGGCCCTTAAGCAGACTGATACTTAGTTACGGGGCAAATTTATATACAAGAATAATTACAGGAATGCCAGTTAAAGATGCTACTGGTGGTTTTAAGTGCTTTAAAGCTGAAGCTCTCAGGATGATTGACTTAACAAAAATAAAATCAAATGGTTACGGTTTTCAGATTGAAATGAATTATCGTTTATGGAAAAAAGGTGCTAAAATAAAGGAAATACCTATAATTTTCATTGACAGGCGTTCAGGTGTATCGAAGATGAATAAAAAGATTATATGGGAAGCTATTTTTCTTGTTTGGAAATTGAAATTTTATCCCGGAATGAGGAAATGAAAATAATTCTACAATGATTTAAAAATATTAAGAATCGATTTATTGGCAGAACAACCTCAAATATCAATAGTTATAGTTAATTATAATGTAAAAGATTTTCTTTTGCAATGTCTTCGGTCAATTGAATCATCATCAAGAAAAATTACTTATGAGGTCATAGTAGTTGATAATAATTCGACTGATGGGTCAATAAATTTTCTAAGTTCTTTATTTCCCAAAATTAAATTCATCCAATTAACAGAAAATATTGGTTTTGCAAGAGCCAATAATATAGGGTTTAAAGAAGCTAAAGGTGAATATATTTTAGTATTAAATCCTGATACGATTATACAGGAGGATACTCTTGAAATAATGGTAAAATATATGGAGGAACATCCGGAAGTTGGTTGTTCAGGATGTAAAGTATTGAATTCGGACGGGAGTTTTCAGCTTGCCTGCCGTAGAGGTTTTCCAACTCCATGGGTATCATTTACCAAGCTATTCGGGTTGCAAAAGATATTTCCTAATTCAAAGGTTTTTGGAAGATATAATCAGACGTTTATGAGAATAGATGAGAGTTATTATATTGATTCGGTGATTGGTGCTTTTATGTTTTGTCGGCAAAAAGCAATTGATGAGGTCGGGGGTTTTGATGAAGATTTCTTTATGTATGGTGAAGATATTGACCTTTGTTACAGACTAACACAAAGGGGCTGGAAAATCGCTTATGTACATTCTACATCAATTATACATTTTAAAGGTGAGAGTACAAAAAGGAGCTCAATCAACGAAATAAAGCATTTTTATGATGCTATGAGGATATTCAGCAGGAAACATTATTCTTCTTCAAGACTTTTTCTAATGTTTTTAAAGTTAGGAATTACTTTCAGGTCAGTTTTTGCATATTTGAACAAGTATAAGAATTATATTCTAATAATTTTTCTTGACTTATTGATTATCAATTCAGCGTTGATGGTAAGCACGTGGTTTAGGTTTGGCGGAATATTTAATTTTCCTGATTATGCATATCCAACAGTTTTTATAGCATTGAGTATAATTACTTTTTTTTCAATGGTAATAGTTGGTGAGTACTTTGAAACAAAACCAACAATCAGAAAAGCATTATTTGGATTGTTGGTAAGCTTTTTTATTTTGTCTTCCTTGACTTATTATTTCAAGGATTTTGCTTTCAGCAGAGGTGTAATATTGATGACAATTGCAATCACTGCAGTTTTATTTTCGATTGTCAGAGGGTTTATGTTATTATTTGAAAAAACAAAAGGTAAAGATTCGGACAGGAGAATAGCATTTGTTGGTTTAAATGATAAGACAGCAAGTATGATTGAACAATTAAGGGGAAGTGAGTTAACAAAAGTAATAATTGTGGGAGTGATAAGTACACAGGCAGATAATGAAAAAGTTAATGATATTGGCTTTCTGAAGGATTTTGAGTTTTTGGGGAGTATTGAGATATTGCCAAAAATCATTGATAATTATAATATAAATGAAATTGTAATAACAGATACTTCAATTGCCAAAAAAGACCTTATAAAGACAATTTCTATTGCATCATCAAGTACAGTCAGGTTTCACATAGCACAGGAATATGAAGAATTACTTGCGGCAAGAATTATTAATGAAATAAGTGGGGTTGAACCGACATTGCCCAAACTTAATATAAATAAATTCAGATTAAGGACATTTAAAAGACTTTTTGATATATTTGTCAGTATTTTGCTTTTGACTATTGGAATACCTTTGGTATTTTTGCTAAAATCCAATAAGAAGGAATATTTGAAGTCTTCAAATATATTTTATGATTTATTTAAGGTATTAAAAGGGGATTATTCAATTGTTGGTTTATATGAAATTCAGGGAGAGAAGACAGAATCGGGAAAATTAGGATTAACGGGTTTGGTTCATATCAGTAATCCTGAGCAATTATCATCAGCAGCAATGAAGAATCTAAATAACTTTTATATGCAGGAGTATAGTTTTTCTTTGGATATGGATATAATTATTAAATTTTTATTTAGGAAGAAAAGTGGCAACAAACGTAATACTTGATTTCGAGAAACCAATCTTTGATTTGGAAAGTAAAATATCAGAAATGCGAAATATTTCAGATGATATTGACATCAGTAGTGAAATCGAAGTTTTGGAAAAGAAAGTGGAGCAATTGAGGGCGGAAATATACAGGAATCTTACACGATGGCAGAGAGTTCAGATAGCAAGGCATCCACAGAGACCAATAACTCTCGATTATATTACCAATTGTTTTACGGATTTTATCGAGTTACATGGTGACAGGACATTCCGAGATGACCCAGCAATTATTGGAGGCATAGCAAATCTTGGAGGAGAGCCAGTAATGGTTTTAGGACATCAGAAGGGCAGAGACACAAAATCCAATGTTTACAGGAACTTTGGAATGGCAAATCCTGAAGGTTACAGGAAGGCATTACGATTGTTTAAAATAGCAGAAAAATTTGGGCGCCCAATAATTAATTTTCTTGATACACCCGGAGCTTATCCTGGTCTTGAAGCAGAAGAAAGGGGACAGGCAGAAGCTATAGCGAGAAATTTGTTAGAAATGTCAAAGTTGAAGGTTCCGATTATTGTGGTAATAATTGGAGAAGGTGCGTCAGGAGGAGCAATTGGTATTGGTGTAGGGGATAGAATACTTATGCTTGAAAATGCGTGGTATTCAGTGATATCGCCTGAATCATGCTCAAGTATTTTATGGCGTAGCTGGGACTTTAAGGAGCAAGCAGCGGAAGCACTTCAACTAACATCTTTTGACCTGAAAGCACATAATCTTATAGATGAAATAATATATGAACCTATTGGTGGGGCTCACCGGAATCCACAGGAAATGTTCAGAATAATGTCGGAAGTATTGAGCAAGGAAGTATCAGAATTATCAAAGACTAAGGAGATGGATTTGATAAAGAACCGAAGAGAGAAATTTTATAAGATGGGTGTTTGGATTGAGGAATAGTTATAAGATGGGGGAAATCATTTGAAGAAATTTAGGGAATTATCGAACAATGCAAAGGTTTGGATGGAAAGTTTTGCTGACAAACCTTATGCAATGGCAAGTTTATTTATATTAGCTTTTGCAGAATCATCATTTTTTCCGATACCACCGGATGTATTATTGATAGCAATTGCGGTTGTATCGCCCAAAAAAGCATTCAGAGCGGCATTTTGGTGTTCAATAGGGTCTGTTTTTGGTGGGGTTTTGGGTTATTACATAGGTTGGGGTTTGATGGAAAGCATAGGAAATTCAATAGTGCAATTTTATAATGGACAGGAAGCATGGGCAATTTTCCTTCAAAAATATGAAGAATATGGTGGTTGGTTCCTTGCCATAGCCGCATTTACACCAATACCATACAAAATCTCAACAATAGCTTCGGGTGCCGCAGGTATGAATATTGTCAGTTTTATCATTATTTCTTCAATTGGGAGAGCTGCCAGATTTTTTATTGTTGGTGGATTAATATATTTTGTAGGTCCGAAAGTAAAGATTTATATTGATAAATATTTTGATAAATTATCAATAGCGTTTGTATTGCTTCTTATAGGTGGTTTTATTGCAGTAAAATATTTATTCTAATTGGAATAATTATATGTCAAAAGTTCTGTATGTTTGGAAGGGTGCATATCCATGGGATATAAGAGCCGATAAGGTTTGCAGAGCTTTTTCTGAGACTGGGTGGGATGTTTATATACTTGCCCGATGGATAGATGAAAAGTCAGAGACTGAGGTATTGACAAATAATATCAAAGTAATAAGAACAGGTTATGAAGTACCTCATTACAGAACTTATCCTGTTTCTGTTAATCCAATATGGAAAAAAGCAATTTTAAAATTAGTAAATGAAATCAAACCTGACTTGATAATGCCCAGAGATATAATGCTGGCTGAATTATGCGGTAAAGTGGGAAGAAAATATAATATACCTGTAATAATGGATATGGCTGAGAATTATCCTGCGGCGATGAAAGGTTGGAAAAAATATAAAAGGACTTTTCTTTCAAGATTATTGGTACACAAGCTGAATATCCCTGAATTAGTAGAAAAAAGGGCAGTAAAATTGATGGATGGGATTATTACTGTTTGCCAAGAACAAAATGAACGATTAAAAGAGGTTTATGATTATGATATTAACAGGATGTGTGTTGCACATAATACTCCTGAAACAGATTTTTTTTCGAAAGAAAGTTTGAAAGATAATATTAATCAAACGCAAAATAATACTTCTTCAAAGAATTATCCTAAGAAGTTAATATTCGGACATCATGGATATACATCAGATGAGAAGAGTTTGGTAAAGTTTTTATTTGGTTTTCAGCAAGCTTCATTAGAGAACAAAAATATTGAATTTCATATAGCAGGGACAGGTGAGTCGATAGAAGAGTTAAGAGCATTGGCAGAGAAATTTAGTTCAAGGGATAGGATAAAGTTTTATGGTGAATATTCTTATGAAGATTTACCTGAAATTATCAATAAATGGGATATAGGAGTAATACCATATCAATTGAATGAATTCAATAATTTTACAATACATAATAAGATATTTGATTTTTTTGCAATGGGGAAACCTGTATTTTGCTCAGAGACTAAACCTTTTATGAGATTAATAAAGGAAACGGGAGCGGGGATTAATGTAAATTGCGAAAGGGAATTTGCAATCAGGGATGCAATTTTGAAAATCTATGATATG